>NZ_CALLUR010000058.1:0-6573 GCF_938010445.1 uncultured Thermus sp. | reverse complement strand
CTGGGCCCGGAGGAGGGGGAGGTAGCGGCCAGCCCTTTCCCGGTGCAGGCTTCGCATCAGGGCCTGGAGCCGCTCCTTTAGGTTTTCCAGGTCCCTTTCCAGCTTGGCGATACGCCCTTCCGTCTGGCCGATTTCCTCCTTGGACTGGGCGATCTGCCGGCTTAAGACGGCGCGCTCCTTCTCCAAGCGGGCGATCTCCCCCTCGAGGCGGGCTTTCTCCTTAAGCAGGTTCTCCACCCGGATGGATAGGCGGGCAAGCTCCTGGTTTAGGAGGCGGATTCGCCTTTGGCTTTGCTCCTCCAGGGCCTTGGCCTGGCTCAGCTGGTCTTCCAGGTTGCGCACGGTGCGCTCCTGGGCAGGCACGTTCTGGGCCAAGACCCCTAGCAGGAAGCCTTGGCTGAGGACCAAGGGGAGGAGGATCCAGCGGAAGCCCATCCTAGACTTCCCTCAGATAGGCCCGGGTGGCCATGAGGGCCCCACCGGCCCCCAGGACCACCGCCAGGGCCAGGACCATGAGCCCGGTCTGTGAGAGGTCCTTGACCCCCAGCACGGGCAGAAAGGGAAGGAGCCCCTGGAGGGCTTGGGCCAGGCCCCGGTACAGGAGGCTGCCGAAAGCCACCGCCAGGAGGCTGGCCCCAAGGGTGAGCAGGATCCCTTCCACCACGAAGGGAGCCTGGATAAACCGCCGGGTGGCCCCCACCAGGAGCATGATGCCCAGGGCTTCCTTCCGGCTCTCCAGGGATAGGCGTATGGAGCCCATGACGCTGAAGAAGGTGTTGAGGAGAAGAAGTCCCACCAGGACCCCCATGGCCAAGCGGCTTCCAGACAGCACCTGGACCAGCCTTTCCGTTAGCTCGCCTCCGTACTCCACCCCCTCTACCCCCGGAAGCTTCCTGAGCCTTTCCGCCACCCTGCGCACCGCCTCCGGGTCCTTAAGCCTCAGGCGCAGGGTGTCGGGCAAAGGGTTCTCCACCAGGTCCTTGGCTTCGGCCAGGTAGGGGTAGTCCAGAACCAGCTGGGCCAGGGCCTCCTCCTTGCTCTGAAGCCGCACCTCCCCCACTTCGGGCCAGCCCTGGATCTCGCTGAGGATGGCTTCCACATCGGCCCCTTTTTGCAGGAAGGCCGCCACTTCCAGTTCCCTCTCGAGGGTATGCACTACCCGCTCCAAGTTCCATAGGACGAGGCCCAGAAAGTAAAGGAGGGCGAAGGAGACGAGGGCGGTAAAAAAGGTGGCGAGACTGGCCGTAGGATGACGGAGGATCTGCCGCAGGCCCTCGCGGAAGGCGTACATGGCTACCATCTTACGTGCCTTTACGGAGGAAAAGCTTTAGCCATGGAGCGTGGCGGCCATGGGGAAAGGCTCCTATGAGGAGATGGCTGGCCGGAAGAGGGCCTTTCCCTTGGCGGCAAGGGCCTGGGGCCAGGCCTCGAGGGGGAAGATGCCCCCGAGGAGTTCCTCCAATCCCCTAAGCTCTGGGAGGAGGCCCACTGCCTGGCTAAACTCCTCATGGGTGTAGGTGTAGCTTCCCACCAGGCCCACCTCCTTGAACCAGAAGGGGGAGAGGTCGGCCCAGTCCAGGCCGGGGGCGCCCAAAAGGAGCACCCGGCCCCCTTCCTGGGCCAGGGTGAGGGCCTGGCGGAAACCCAGCCCGCTTCCCGAGGCCTCTATGACCGCCTCGTACCCGCCCCGGTATCCCTCAAAGAGGAGGTAGCGGTAGCGCCGGGCCCGTTCCCATAGGGCCTCCTTGGCGCTTCCGTAGATCCCATCCGCCCCGAAGGCCCAAGCCCGCTCCGCCTGGTGGGGGTACTTGGCCACCCCATACACCTTGCCGGAAAACCCCAGGGCCCGAAGGGCTTTGAGGGCCAAAAGCCCCAGGGTACCCATACCTAGGACCAGGATCTCCCTGGGCCAGGGCCTTAGCTTGTTAAGACCCCGCACCACCACCGCCAGGGGCTCGGCCAAAACGCCCCGCTCCTCGGGGACGCCCTCAGGGAGGGGATAAAGCCTCTCGGGCCGGGCCAGCACCCACTCCCCCCACCCCCCCGGCAGGTCCCGGTTGTAGCCCAGCATCCCCGGGGCCAGGGGCCCTTCGGCCACGTTCTGGCATAGCCCTTCCTCCCCCCGCTGGCATGCTGGGCAGGGGGGAAGCCCCCGGTCGGCGCAGGTGAGGAGGGGGTTCACCGCCACCAGGCTGCCCTCCACCTCCCCCAGGATCTCATGGCCCAGGACGGCGGGGAAGGAGAAGAAGGGGCTGATGGAAGGAGGGCTTTTCCCGTAGAGGAGGGAAAGGTCCGAGCCGCAGACCCCGCTTAGCCGCACCTTGACCTTGACGAAGCCTGGCCGCTCGGGAAGGGGCACCTGGGCCAGGGTTAGGGGCAGAAGGCCCTTGGGGAAGCGCTTACCTATGGCCCGGGCCGCAAAGAAGCGAGGAAGGGAAGGGGTGTAGAGGAGGGCCTTCATGACATGGGGACGGTGCGGATGAGCCTGCCCTCTATCCGCTCCATGATCTCCTCCAGGCTCCTTCCGGTGATGGTGAGGCCGTGGTTTTTCAGGCCCACCACCGCCCGGGTGGGGTCGGGGGCCTCCCGTACCTTTTCCGCCACCGCCTGGGCCAGCTCGTAGGTGCCGCAAGGGTAGTTGAAGGGGGTGGCGGGAACCCCCTCCATCCAGGCGTGCACGTGCAGGATGGCCCCTACCCCCGGGTGTTCCCGGTAGATCATCCAGTGCTCAATGGCGTCCACGCTCACCCGCCTGGGCTCCACGTGGGGGGGCACGGAGAGGAGGATGGCGTTTTCCTTGGGGTCGTAGTCCTTTACCATGAGGATGTCGCGGCCGATCTCCCTTAGGTTGGCCTTGTCCACGCCGCTTGCGGACATCCAGAAGCGGCGCTCGTCCTTGCGCACGGAGAGGTTGCCGTAGGAAAGCCCGCCGATGCCATAGAGGCGCTTCACATGGCGGAGGTCCTCGGGAGGGAGGATCTCCTCAATGGGGAAGGGGGCAGGAAGGAGGTCCCACTCCTTGAGCCTCTTCCCCGCCCGGTACATGCTCTCCGTGAGCTCGTCCCCCTGCCAAAGCTCAGGCTCCAGGTCCGGGTGGAAGATGTTGTTGATGACCAGGCGGCTACAGGCGATGGGCCTTAGGCGTGCGGCCACCCGCTCAAAAAACCCTTCGCCATTGGGCTCGTCGTAGTGCCCGAGCTCCAGGGTGAGGAACTTGACCCCTTGGCTGGGCACGTAGGCTAGAAGCACGTTGGAGAGGGCGCGGACCAGGTAGGGATAGAGGGCCTGCAGGGGGTTTTCGGGAAAGGCCGGAAGCTCCAGCACCGAGGCCACGAAGGTGGCCTGGGCCCTTCGCCGGTAGGGGCGGGGGTTTTCGGGAGAAATCGCGTTCAGCACCAGATTGGGGGCCTCGGCTTTGGGGTTATAGCGGAACCCCTGGGCTTCCAGGGCCTTCCCAAGACCCTCTAGAAAGGCTTGGATGCTAGGGGAAGGCTCGCCGTGGATCAGGTACTCCCACATACTCCCTCCTTGTGCTGGCCTTTAGCCTACCCGATACTGGCCTTATGGCGGAAGCCTTGTGGGGCAAAGCGGCCCTTTGGCCGGGGATCAGGGTGGGGCATTTCACCGACCTCGAGGCCCTCACCGGCTGCACCGTGGTCCTGGTGGAGGAGGGTTGGGTGGGGGCGGTGGACGTGCGGGGGGCGGCCCCCGGCACCCGGGAGACGGATCTTTTGCAGCCAGAAAACACCGTGGAAAGGGTGCATGCCCTCCTCCTCACCGGGGGAAGCGCCTTTGGCCTGAGGGCGGCGGAGGGGGTCATG
This sequence comes from uncultured Thermus sp., assembly GCF_938010445.1. Classification (NCBI taxonomy): domain Bacteria; kingdom Thermotogati; phylum Deinococcota; class Deinococci; order Thermales; family Thermaceae; genus Thermus; species uncultured Thermus sp. Next base: position 2,752 of record NZ_CALLUR010000058.1, on the reverse strand, counting down.
CGCTACCTGGCGGAAAGGAAAAGGGGCTTTCCCACCCCGGCAGGCGCGGTACCCATCGTGCCTGCTGCCGTGCTCTACGACCTGGGCCGGGGAGGGGTGCACCGCCCGCCGGGGGAGGAGGCGGGGTACCAGGCGGCCTGTGCCGCGGGGGAGGAGGTGGAGGAAGGGGGCGTGGGAGCGGGCACGGGGGCGGTGGCGGGCGGGGTAAAGGGCGGGGTGGGCCTGGCGGGGTACCTTCTGGAGGAAGGGTACCGGGTCCTGGCCCTGGTGGCGGTGAACAGCCTAGGCCGTCCTTTTGACCCCCTGACGGGAAGGCTTTATGGGGAAGACCTCCTGGCGGAAGGGGAGAGGGCTTTGGTTCCGGATCGCTCCCGCTACCGGGGCAGCCCGGAGGACTACCGCTATCCCTCCCTCCTGGGCCAGAACACCACCTTAGCGGTGGTGGCCACGGATGCCCCCCTTAGCAAGGCCCAGGCCAGGAGGCTTGCCATCATGGCCCAAGACGGGATCGCCCGGGCCATCCGCCCGGCCCATACGCCCGTGGATGGGGACCTGGTCTTCGCCCTGGCCCAGGGGGATGGGAAGGGTGTGGATCCTTACGCCCTTTTGCGCCTGGGAGCCTACGCCGCCGATGCCGTAACCCGGGCCATCCTCCGGGCGGTGCTCCTTGCGGAAAGCGCACCGGGTATTCCCGCCTACCGGGACCTCATGGGCTGACTACCGCCCGGGGAAGGGGGCGAGTTCCACCTCCACCTGGAAGACCTCCCCTCCCCGGCGCACGGTGAGGCGGATTAGGTCCCCCACCCTGTAGCGGCGCACCTCCCGCAGGAGGTCCTCAAAGCTATTCACCGGGGTGCGGTTCACCTCGAGGATCACGTCCGGCACCCCTCCCGCCTCCAGGCCCCTTAGCCCTGCCCGGTGGGCGGCCCCGCCGGGCACCACCTCTCCCGCCAGTACTCCCCCTGGGGGCAAGCCCAGCTCCCGGGCCAGCTCCGGCGTGAGGGTCCTGGGGCCCCTCAGGCCCAGGTAGGGCCAGTAGCTCCTTTTACCTTGTTCTAGATCCGCCAGGATGGCGCTCCGCTCCGCAAGGGGGGTGAAGAAACTCCTAAAACCCGCTTCCGTCTGGCCGATGGCCACCGCCACCCCCAGCACCTTCCCCTGGCCGTCCAGTACGGGCCCCCCGGAGTCCCCAGGGGAAAGGGGCAGGCTGGTTTCCACCAGGCCCTGGGGCAGGAAGGGGGAAGGGTCTACGGAAGCCCGGGTGATGCGCCCATAGCGGGGGGCGATGAACTGGCCCCGGCCGTTGCCGATGTGCAGGACGGCCTCTCCCACCTGGGGGCGCCTTTGGGTTTCCAGGGGAAGGAGGGCGGGGGCTTGGGCCTCCGTGGCCAGGACCGCCAGGTCCAGGGGTTCGGCGAAACCCAAAAGGGTGGCCCTGGCCCGCTGACGGTTGGCGAGCACCAGGGTGTAGGGCCCTCCCTCCGCCACCACATGGTAGGCGGTGAGCACCAGGCCTTCCCGGTAGAAGAAGCCCGTGCCCCGGCTTCCCTCGGGGCCATCTATGCGCAAGGCGGCGGGGTGGGCCTTGGCATAAACATCCTGCAGGCGCTCAGGAGGTGACTGGGCCAGCTCCCAAGCCACCTTCTCTGGTTTCTTCCCGAGTGGTCCCAGTTGGCCCCAGAGGGCGTAAAGGGCCACGACCAGGATAGGGAGGACAATCCCCCAAGCTTTTCTCATGCTCTTATTTTCCCGGGTTTCGGGCGTAAGAGGGTGGTGTCCCCCACCATGGGCCTCAATGCCAAAGAAGCAGAAGCCCCAGGAGGAGGAAGCCTATCCCAGGCCAGGGGTAGGGTTTCTTCAGGAGGAGGTGGAGGAGCACCACGCCCGTGAGGGCCAGGAGGGGATGGGGGAGGGGTTTCCAGACGAAGGCCAGGTAGAGGAGGCCCAAGAGGGCATTCACGTCATAAAAGCCCACCAAGATGCGGATGGGCCTACCCCCCTCTTTTTGCCATAGAAGATAGAGACCTGCCAGGAAGGCTAACCCCACTAAGGCCCAGCCCAGAAACCGGTGCAGGGCCGGTACCCCCAGGAGAGCGGTGGGGAGGCCCTGGAGGGTATAACCGAGGGCGGTGGCCAAGACCAGCAAAAGCCCAAAGCCCATCTGGGTCCAGCCTATGATCCTGGCCTCCACCGGCGGCCTGAGGAGGGCCAGGCTGCCATAGAGGGCCAGAAGCAGAAGGACCAGGGATGCGGCAAGGGGGAGAAGCCCCTGGCCTTGGAGGAACCAAGCGAGGCCAGCGCTGGACCAAAGGGCGATATAGGCGGGGTAGCGTTTTGGGCGCATTCCTCGGGCCCTCAGCACCTGGGTGCGGGCGTAGTAGAGGGCGGCCACGTCCCTGAGGGCCAGGACAAGAAAGCTCCCCAAGGCCATCTCCGGCCCCAAGCCCCCCGCCAGCACCCCTGCTGGGGCCAAGGAGGCCATGGCGAGAGCGCCAGCTATTTCGGGGAACAGGTCGCGGGAGCGGTTTTGTGTATCCGCCCAGAGCATGAAAGCCCCTAGGGGCAAGGCCAAAAGGAGGGGAAGGAGGAAGGGCCCCTGGGCGGTGAAGGCGGTGAGGAGAAAACCTAAGAGGGCCAAGGTTAGGTAAACCCCGCTCACCCTGAGGGCCAAGTGGGTGCGGGGGTAGCGCTTGCCCTTTCTAAGGTCCTGGTAGATCAGCTTCAAGGGATGCCGGGCTAGGAAGCCGAAGAG
>NZ_CALLUR010000057.1:0-11868 GCF_938010445.1 uncultured Thermus sp. | reverse complement strand
TCCACCGCCCGTAGGGCCTCCCTGGCCTCCTCCCAGGGAAAGCCCACCCGGTTCATCCCCGTGTCCACCTTGAGGTGGGCCCTGGGGGTTAGGCCCAAGGCCGAAGCCCTCTGCGAAAGGGCCCTGGCCGCCTCGAGGGTGGAAAGGGTGGGCACCAGGCCCAGGCGCAAGGCCGCTTCCGCCTCCAGGGGGTGGAGGCTTCCCAGGAGCAAGACCTCGCCTTCCACCCCCCCTTGCCTCAAGGCCCTTCCCTCCCCCAGCGTGGCCACCGCCACCCGCTTCGCTCCCCTCTGGAAGAGGAAGCGGGCCAGGGGCAAGGCCCCATGCCCGTAGGCCTCCGCCTTGAGGACGGGGATCACCTCTCCCCTGGCCTGGGCTCTAAGGAAAAGCCAGTTGGCCTCCAGGGCCTTCAGGTCCACCTCTATCCAGGCCCGGGCCTCGGGGTGGGCTGTGGCGAGACCCATGCTAGTCCTCCAGAAGCCCCACAAAGCGGTGGGGATCCGGGTCCAGCTTAAAACGGCGGCGGTCCAAGCGGGAAAGAAGTTCCCCAAGCCGCTCCGTGCTTCCCTTTAGGAGAAGGTGGAAGATGTACATCCCCTTGACCCGGGGCACCGGGGCCGGGGCCGGGCCCAGCACCTCCCCCTCCCGGGCCACGCCCTTTAGGGCAGAGAGGAGGGCGTAGGCCTCCTCGAGGGCCCGCTCCTCCTTGCGGTGGGCCACCTCCAGCTTCACCATGCGCACCTTGGGAGGGTAGTCCAAGGCCTCCCGCAGGGCCTTTTCCCTCCAGGGGAAAACCTCCACGCTCCCCTCTAAAAGCGCCTGGTGGGCAGGGTGGTCGGGCGTGTAGGTCTGGAGGACCAGAAGGGGCCTCCGCCCCGGCCTAAGCTCGGTGAGGGCCCAAAGCAGGCGATGGTACCGCTCGGCGGCGCGGAAATCCGCATCGTAAAGGAAACCGTCGGCATAGGGCAGGAGAACCAAGGCCAGCTCCGGGAGAACCGGGCCCCGGAGGAGGGCGGTGGTGCCCACCACCACCCCGGGTTCCCCCCCAAGGAGAGGGCCCAGGTCATCCTTTGCCTCCTTGGAGTAGCGGTACACGGGTAGGGAAAGGCGGCCACTTAGCTCCTCCCGCAACCACTCCAGCCCTGGCCCCTTGGGCTCGAGGAGGGGGGAGCCACACCCTGGGCAAAGGGCCGGGGGAGGCTCCCGGTGGCCACACTGGTGGCAGACCAGCTCCCCCCTTCCCCCCTTGTGGTAGCGCAAGGGAAGGGCGCAGTTGGGGCAGGTGGGCTTGAAACCGCAATCGGCGCAAAGGAGGAGGGCGCTATACCCCAGGCGGGGGGAAAGGACCAAGGCCTGCCGCCCCTTCTCCTGCACCTGCTCTAGAAGGGCCCAGGCCCTGCCCGCAAGGGGATACCCCTTCTCCCGCCTTAGGTCCACCAGGAGAACCCGGGGCTTGGGCACGGGAAAGGCCAGGCCCGGCTTTTCCAAGACCTCCACCGCAGGCACCAGGGAAAGGTAGGTGAGGGGGACCCCGAGAAGCCGGGCCCGGAGCTCCGCCAGAGGAGGCACAAAGGCCCGGGTTCCCGAGGGAAGCTTGTAGCTTTCGCTCCCCTCCTCCACCACCACCAGGGAATCCGGGGTGAAGGGGAGGAGTAGCCCGCCATAGGTGGCGAAAATCAAGCCCTCAGCCCGCCGGAAAAGGGCCTCCCGCGCTTCCCGAGCCAGGCCCCCGTGGTAGGGCTTGGCCTGGGGGAAGTGAAGAAGGAAGCGTTCCAGAAGGCTCACCTCGGGAAAGAGCACCAGGTGGTTTCCCTTGGCCACCAGGCCCGCCAGAAAGCGCATCCTCTCCCCCAGCCTTCCCCCGTTCAGCCTCTCGGGCCTTTCCGGAAGGAAAAGGGGTTCCAGGGGCTTGCCCGGATGGGAAACCTCCCGGGGAGGTCCGTAGCCGATGTACCCTTCGGCGAGAAGCCTCTTCACCCGGCCTACCCCCACCCCGGCGGCCCGGGCCAAGGCCGCCAGGCTTTCCGCCTGGCCCAAGGAGCGGAGCACCTGCAAGACCCCATCCAACACCGGCTCGGGATGGTGTTCCTTCAAGGGGAGAAGGACCCGTCTCCCCTCCTTAAAGGCCACCTCCTCCTCTAAAACCCCAGCCTCCCGCAGGTAATCCAACAGCCTGGGGTCAAACCCCTTGGCCTCCTGCCAGGTGGTGAGGCCCTCCAAGCCCTGGGGCAAAAGGCCAGGGTCCGCCCCAGGGTAAAGGCGGACCCGGTGCCTAAGCTCAGGGAAAGGGGGCAGGAAGTCGGCCAGCACCTGGCCCAAGGGGGCAAAGAGGTAGCGGGCCGCTTCCTCCAGGAAAAGGATCTCCTCCGGGCGCAAATAGGGCCTCGAGTCCAGATAGGCGATGGCGTGCCGCAAGGCATGGCTCGGCCTGCCTCCCTCCCCCACCACCACCCCCACCCGCACCTCCCCCCGCCAGGGCACCGCCACCCGCTTGCCCAAGGCCTCCTCTTCCCCCCGGTCCAAGGGGGGTAGGTAGGTCATGGGGGGAAGGGGCAGGGGCAAGGCCACCTGAAGAAGGCGCATGCTGCCCATAGGATAAGGGGGATGCGGTGGGCGGTGGTGCTCTCCGGGGTAGCCCTCTATAGCGCCCTCTATGCGGTGGTGCCCCTGCTTCCCCTTTTGGAAAGGCTCTTCGCGGCTCCTCCCGGAGCCGCGGGGCCAGGCATGGGCCTGCCCCTGCTGCTTTTGGTCCTCCTCTCCCCCCTGGTGCCCCGGCTGGGCCTGCCCGCCGGAACCCTGTTGGGGGGAGGGCTGCTTTTGGTGGGGTTGGGAGGCGCCTTGGGGGCCCTAAGCCCAAGCCTTTTCCTCTGGACCCTAGGCCGCCTCCTCCAGGGGGTGGGGGCCGCCTTGGTGCCCGCCTTGGCCATCGCCCTCATCCCCCTCCTTTTCCCGCAAAGGGCCTGGGAGATGGCCGGGGTGTACATGGCGGGAAACGTTCTGGGCGGGGGTATGGGCCGGGTGCTGGCGGGGCTCCTGGCCGAGGCCGTGGGAGTGAGGGGAAGCCTCTTGCTCCTCTCCTTGCCTGCGCTTTTTCTCGGCCTCCTTCTGCTCCGCACCCCAGGAGGGCTTCCCACCTTGGGACGGCCACAATACGACCTCAAGGCCTTTCCCCTTTACCTGGTGGGGGCCATCCTCCTTTTCCTGAACCTCTTCCTGGCCAACCTCCTGCCCTATCGTCTCCTTGAGCTGGGATTCCGTCCGGGGGAGGTGGGCCTCGTGTACCTGGCCTATCTCCTCGGCATCCCGGGAAGCGCCCTTTCGGGCCTTCTGGCCAACCGGTTCGGGGGGGTGGCCACCTTCCGCCTGGCCTTTTTCGGAGTGCTTCTGGGCCTTGGCCTTATGTTCCTTCCCCCTCCTTCCCTAATCCTGGGATTTGCCCTGTTGATGGCCGCCCTCTTCACCGCCCAAAGCCTGGTTTCCGGAACGGCGGGAAGAAGGGGGGCCGGGGTAAGCGGCACCTATGTGGCCGCCTTTTACCTGGGGGGCACCCTGGCAGGCCTTCTCTATCCCTTTTTTCTCCACAGCTTCCCCCTGGCGGTGGCGGTGGCCGTGGGATTAGCCCTTTGGGCCCTTTGCCTGGCTCCCGTGCGCTGAGGTCCCGTAGCATAACCCCATGGAGCTTCACGCCGCCGACCAGTACCTGGTGGCCCCTGCGGAGGCCGGGCTTCTTGCGGTCTATGGAAGGCTTGCCGGGAGCGGGCTTTACCCTCCCTTTCCCCCGGTGGAGCTCCCCGGGGGGGTGGGGGGGCTTGTGGAACGGGGAGGGTTTGGCCAGACCTTTTTCTTTCCGGGGGAGGTATTGGGCCTTACCTTCAAAACCCCCAAGGGCCGGGTGGTGCGGGCCGGGGGGGTGGTGGTGAAGAACGTGCAGGGCTACGACCTGGTGCGGCCTTTTGTGGGAAGCTTTGGGCTTTTGGGCGAGGCCCTCGAGGTGGTCTTCCGCCTGCGGCCGGGGCGGGCCTCGGTCTTTTTGAAAAGGCCCTTCACCGGGGAGTTTCCCCAGCTGGCCCCCACCCCGCGCTTCCTCTTTGCCCTCCTGGAGGGGAGTAGTTGGTGGCTTTACGTCTTTCACTTCGGCCACGAAAAGGAGGTGGCCCGCCTCCAAGAGGCCTTTGCCGGGGAGGAGGCCAAGCCCTTGGACCTGCGTCCCCTCTTCCCCCAAGGGATGGGGGTGGGAGAGGGCCCCCTGAAGGACCTCCGCTTTTCCTGGGCGGATGGGGGCGGGGCCCCGGAGCCTCCCGAGGTCTTCCGGAAGCTGGCCCAGGCGCTTTAGGTTCCCCCATGGCCCAAGCGGGGGGAAAGGGACTCCTCGGCCTGTCCGGGGGCGCAGGAGGGTGCCGCCATCCCCTTGCCCCACCCTCCCCACGCCGGGGACAGGGCACGGTATTCTCTAAGGGATGCGGGAGCTCGAGCAAGAAGCCCTAGCCGCCATCCGGGAAGCCCAAGACCTCGAGGCCCTCAAGGCCCTAAAGGCCCGCTACCTGGGCAAAAAAGGCCTCCTCACCCAGGAGATGAAGGCCCTCTCCCGCCTTCCCCTGGAGGAAAGGAAAGCAAAGGGCCAGATCCTGAACGCCCTTAAGGAGGCCATTGCCAGGGCCCTGGAGGAGCGGGAAAGGGCTTTGGTGGAGGAGGAGCTGAAGAGGACCCTGGAAAAGGAGCGTCTGGACGTGTCCTTGCCTGGGGTGGAAACCTTTGTGGGGGGCCTCCACCCCATCACCCTCATGGAACGGGAGCTGGTGGAGATCTTCCGCTCCTTGGGTTACCAGGCGGTGGAAGGCCCCGAGGTGGAAAGCGAGTTCTTCAACTTTGACGCCCTGAACATCCCCGAACACCACCCGGCGCGGGACATGTGGGACACCTTCTGGCTGGAAGGGGAAGAGCACGGCCTTCCCGGACCCTTGGGGGAGGAGGTGCGGGGAAGGCTCCTCTTGCGCACCCACACCTCGCCCATGCAGGTGCGCTACATGGTGGCCCACACCCCCCCTTTCCGCATCGTGGTGCCGGGGCGGGTCTTCCGCTTTGAGCAGACGGACGCCACCCATGAGGCGGTCTTCCACCAGCTGGAGGGATTGGTGGTGGGGGAAGGGATCACCATGGCCCACCTGAAGGGGGCCATCTACGAGCTGGCCCAGGCCCTTTACGGCCCTGAGTCCCGGGTGCGCTTCCAGCCCATCTACTTCCCCTTCGTGGAACCCGGGGCCCAGTTCGCCATCTGGTGGCCTGAGGGAGGGAAGTGGCTGGAGCTGGGGGGGGCGGGGATGGTCCACCCCAAGGTTTTCCAAGCGGTGGACGAGTACCGAAAGTCCCTGGGCCTGCCCCCCGCCTACCAGGGGGTCACGGGCTTCGCCTTTGGGCTGGGAATAGAGCGCCTGGCCATGCTTCGCTACGGCATCCCCGACATTCGCTACTTCTTCGGGGGAAGGCTTAAGTTCTTGGAGCAGTTCCGGGGGATTTTATGAAGGTGCCCTTTACCTGGCTTAAAAGCTACCTACCCGAGCTGGAAAGCCCTGAGGTGCTGGAGGAGCGCCTGGCAGGCTTGGGCTTGGAAACCGACCGCATGGAGAAGGTCTTCCAGATCCCGGGTGGCGTGGTCTATGCCCGGGTCCTCGAGGTCACCCCCTTGGGGTTGACCGAAACCCATCCCATCCCCGGAACCCGCCTGAAACGCCTGGTCTTGGATGCGGGGAGGGTGGTGGAGGTGGTCTCGGGGGCGGAAAACGCCCGTGCGGGGATCGGGGTGGCCCTGGCCCTTCCCGGCACCGAGGTGCGGGGGCTCCGCATCGGGGAAAGAACCATCCAGGGGGTGGTCTCCCACGGCATGGCCCTTTCCCCCAAGGAGCTGGGGGTGGGGGAGTACGGGGGTGGGCTTTTGGAGTTCCCGCCCGATGCCCTCCCCCCTGGCACCCCCTTGGCCGAGGCCTGGCCGGAAGAGGTGGTGCTGGATATTGAGGTCACCCCCAACCGCCCGGATGCCCTGGGCATCCTGGGCCTAGCCTTTGACCTTCATGCCTTGGGCTATGGCCTGGTCCTGCCCGAGGTGCGGCTGGAAACGGAAAACGTGCCCCTCCCCTTTGGCCTCCGGGTGGAGGACCCCAAGGGGGCTCCCCACTTCACCCTTTCCTATGCCTTCGGCCTCCGGGTGGGGCCAAGCCCCATCTGGCTCCAGCGGATCCTTTTTGCCTGCGGCATGCGGCCCATCAGCAACGTGGTGGACGTCACCAACTACGTGATGCTGGAACGGGCCCAGCCCATGCACGCCTTTGACCTTCGGTATATCGGGGAGGGGATCCTGGTGCGCAGGGCCCGGCCCGGGGAAAGGCTCACCACCCTGGACGGGATGGAGCGGGAACTCCACCCCGAGGACCTGGTGATCGCCGGCTACCAAGGGGAAAGGAGTTTCCCCCTGGGCCTTGCCGGGGTCATGGGGGGGGCGGAAAGCGAGGTGCGGGAGGACACGGAGGCCATCGCCCTCGAGGTGGCCCAGTTTGACCCCGTTTCCATCCGCAAGACCGCCCGGCGGCAGGCCCTGCGCACCGAGGCCAGCTACCGCTTTGAGCGCGGGGTGGACCCCATGGGCCAGGTGCCCGCGGCGAGGAGGGCCCTAAGCCTCCTCCAGGCCCTGGCGGGGGCCCGGGTGGCGGAGAGGATCCTGGAGGAGGGAACTCCCAGAGAACCCGAGCCCATCCCCTTCCGCCCCCAGTACGCCAACCGGCTCCTCGGCACCCAGTACCCGGAGGAGGTGCAGCTTTCCATCCTAAGGCGCCTGGGCTGCCGGGTGGAAGGGGAAGGCCCTTACCGGGTCACACCCCCTAGCCGCCGCCTGGACCTAAAGCTAGAAGAGGACCTGGTGGAGGAGATCGCCCGCATCCAGGGCTACGAGAGCATCCCCCTGGACCTTCCCGCCTTCTTCCCCGCCCCCGATAACCGGGGGGTGGAAAGGCCCTACCAAAGGGAACGCCGCCTGCGGGAACTCCTTTCGGGCCTGGGCTTCCAGGAGGTCTACACCTATAGCTTCATGGACCCCGAGGAGGCCCCCCTGTTCCGCCTGCCCCCACCCCCCTGGCGCCTCAAAAACCCCCTGAGCCCGGAGAAGGCCGCCCTGAGGACCCACCTCTTCCCCGGCCTCCTCCGGCTCCTCCAGGAAAACCTGGCCCTGGATCGCCCGCCAAAGGCCCTTCTCTTTGAGGTGGGCAAGGTTTTTGGGAAGGAGGGAGCGTGGGTGAGGGAGGAAACCCACCTGGCAGGCCTCCTCTTCGGAAATGGCCTTGGTCTTCCCCATGGGGATAGGCTTTCAGGGTACCCCCTCCTCAAGGGGCTTCTGGAGGCCTTGTTGGACCGGCTGGGCCTGGACCTGCGGGTGGAGGCCCATCCCTACCCCTTCCTCCATCCCGGGGTTTCGGGGAAGGTGCGGGTGGCCGGGGAGGAAAAAGGGTTCCTGGGCCAGGTACATCCGGAGATCCTCGCGGCCTTGGAGCTTCCCCCGGTCTTCCTCTTTGAGCTGGTCCTTCCCCTCCCCGAGAAGCCCTTCCGCTTCCAGGACCCCTCCCGCTACCCCCTGGCCCTCAGGGACCTGGCGGTGGTGGTCCCCGAGGCCACGCCCTACGGGGAGGTGGAGGCCCTTCTTCGCCAGGCGGCAGGACCCTACCTGGAAAGCCTTCAACTGTTTGACCTTTACCAGGGCCCACCCCTCAGGGAGGGGGAGAAGAGCCTGGCCTTCCACCTGCGCTTCCGCCACCCCGAGCGCACCCTGAAGGACGAGGAGGTGGAGGAGACCATGGTCCGTCTCCTGGCCGCCTTAAGGACCCGGGGGTGGGACATCCGGGGCTAGGGGGTAAACTGAGGCCATGCTCACCTGGGTGGACCTCCTGGCCCTCCTCAGCCTGGCCGTGGGCCTGGCCTGGGGTTACCGGAGTGGCCTCCAGGGGGCCTTTGCCGGGCTTGGGGTGGGGCTCTACCTCCTCCTGGCCCAGGTGGGGCTTGTCGGCCCCTGGTGGGGTCTGGGCCTAGGGCTTCTCCTGGGGCTTCTGGCCAAAAGCCTTCCCCTCCCCTCGCTTTCCCAGGGCCTCGAGGCCCTTCTGGGCTCCTTGGGAGGGTTCCTGTTGGGCCTATTCCTGGCCCTGGCCATCTGGACCGGCTACCCCTGGGAAAAGACCGCCGCCGGAACCCTTCGCTACCCCTCCTTAAGCCTTCCCACCCCGGTATACGACGGGATAAGCCAAAGCCCCTTCGCCCGGGAGGCCTTCCGCCTGGCCTGGACCTCCCCCTGGCTGCGGCGGGCCCTAGGCCTAGGTGAGCCGTAAGGCTAGCTACAGGGCCAGAACCCGCGATAGGGCCAAGAGGGCACGGTTGATGTCCTTTTTGCGCTCCACCGCCTCCTTGAGGGGGGTGAGCTCCACCTCCCCCTCCACCTCCCCCACCATGACCCCGCTGGTTCCCCCGGCCAGGGCCTCCACCGCCGCCGCCCCCAAACGGCTGGCCAGGATGCGGTCCTTAGCGGTGGGGCTCCCTCCCCGCTGGATATGGCCCAGGACCGTGACCCGGGCCTCCACCGGCACGTGCTCCCGTATGGCGGCAAGAAGCCCCGCTGCCCCCCCGGGATAGGCCCCTTCCGCCACCACCACAATGGAGCTGGACTTGCCCCGGCGCAGGGACTCCAGAAGCCCCTCGGCGATGGCCCTGGGGTCCACGGGCTCCTCGGGTACGGCGATCACCTCGGCCCCCCCGGCCAGGCCCACGTCCAAGGCGATGAAGCCGGCATGCCGCCCCATCACCTCAATGAAGAAGACCCGCTCGTGGCTGGCGGCGGTGTCCCGGATGCGGTCTATGGCCTCGAGGGCCGTGTTCACCGCAGTGTCAAAGCCAATGGTGTAATCGGTGCCGTAGAGGTCGTTGTCAATGGTGCCCGGAACCCCCACCACGGGAACCCTGTGCTCCTCCAGAAGGCGCATGGCCCCGCGAAAGGTCCCATCCCCCCCGATGGCCACCAGGCCCACGATCCCCGCCGTCTTAAGCTTCTCCGCCGCCTTGGCCCTCCCCTCCTCGGTGAGAAACTCCTGGCTTCTTGCGGTGAGGAGGATGGTCCCCCCACGCTGGAGGATGTTGGCCACATCCCGCACCCCCAAGGGCACCATCTCCCCCAGGATCATGCCCGCATACCCGCGGCGGATGCCGATCACCTCAATACCCAAGGCATAGGCCTGTCGCACCACGGCCCTTATGGCCGCATTCATCCCCGGGGCATCGCCCCCGGAAGTAAACACCCCGATGCGTTTCATTCCTCCTCCTCCCCAGACTCCTTCGCCTCTTCCAGGGCCAGGCGATAGGCCTCGTTCCTGGGAACCCCCCTCGCCAGGAGGGCCCGGAAAAGCCCCTTGCCCGCAAGGCCTTGGGCTTTCAGCTCCTCCAAGACCCGCTGGGCCCCCACAGGCTGCGTGGCCTTAGGCCCCAGCACCAGAACGAACTCGCCCCGGGGGTTCCGAAAATGCCGCCGAGCCTCCCCCAAGGTCCCGCGGAAGACCTCCTCGTGCACCTTACTGATCTCCCGGGCCACGGCCACGGGATGCTCCGGACCATAGACCTCGGCCAGGTCCTCCAGGGTCTTGTGCAGGCGATGGGGGCTTTCGTAAAGCACCGCGGTCCTCCCTTCCCGGGCTAAGGCCTGGAGGCGTTCCTTGCGTTCCCTGCCACCTTTTGGCAGAAAGCCTTCAAAGGTGAAGCGATGGGTGGGTAGACCCGAGGCCACCAAGGCGGGGATGAGGGCCGTGGGGCCCGGAAGGGCTTCCACCCGCCAGCCCCATTCTAGCGCCAAGCGCACCAGCTCGGCCCCGGGATCGGAGATGCCTGGGGTACCGGCGTCGGTGGCGTAGGCCACGTAGGCGTAGGGGGAAAGGAGTTCCTTGGCCTTTCCCAGCGTGTGCTGGTCCAAGCGCAGGGTAGGGGTAGCGAGGCCATAGTGGCGGAGGAGAATCCCGGTGCGCCGGGTGTCCTCGCAGGCCACCACCTCCACCTCCTTCAGGACCCTTAGGGCCCTTAGGGTGATGTCCTCGAGGTTCCCGATGGGGGTGGGGACCAGGACCAGGCGCACCTTAAAGGAGAACGGGCTTCAAAAGCTCCCGAACCTCCCGGAAGGTGAACTCGTACACCGAGCCCGAGGGCAGGGTGAACTCCAGAAGGTCCGGGCTTCCCGGGAAAAGGATGCGGCGCAGGGCCATGGGGCCCTGGTCGGTTTCCACATGGGCCGTCACGTAGTCGGGCTCCAGGTTGGGCTCGTCCTCCGCTTCCTTGGGGGGCTCCTCCCCGATGCCCTCCTCCAGCCGGCGAAGGGCCTCCAGAAGCTCGGCCTTCAATACGCGCACCTCCTCCTCCAGGGTGCCGTCGGAAAAGACCAGAACCGCCTCCTCCCCTTCCCCGTAGGCGGAAAGCCCCCACAAGGCCTCCCTTTCCCCCTCGGGGGGGGCCTCCACCAGCTCCAAGGTGCCGTCGGAAAGCAGGCGCAAGACCGCCCCGCAGGCCTCGCAGTCCACGAGGTCCCCCGCCTTGTACCCCTCCAGCTCTAGGGTTTCCCCACACGCCGGGCAGACCATAGCCATCCTCCTAGCCCCATTGTAAGCCGCCTAAAAAGGGCCGGGCCGAAGGGCCCGGCCCCACCTCGTATTCTGAGGGGAGAGCTCTTAGTGGGCTTGATAGCGGGCGATGCAGGCCCGGACCTCCTCCAAAGCCGCCTGCCGATCCCGCCAACCCGTTACCTTGACCCATTTGCCCTTCTTGGCCTCGAGGGCCTTGTAGGTTTCAAAGAAGTGCTGGATCTCCTGCCTAACCCCCTCAGGCACATCGGCGATGTCCTGGATGTGGTCCAGGCGCTGGTCCTCGGCCACCACCCCGATGACCTTGGCGTCCCCCCCCTTCTCGTCCTCCATGAGGAGAAGGCCCACCACCCGCACCTCCACCACCACACCGGGAAGGAGGGGATAGGTGGAAAGCACCAAGCCATCCAGGGGATCCCCGTCCTCCGCCAAGGTGGAAGGGATAAAGCCATAGTCCCCGGGGTAGAACTGGGCTCCAGGCAGGACCCGGTCCAGCTTGACCACCCCCAGCTCGGGGTCGTACTCGTACTTGTTTCCCGAACCGCGGGGAACCTCAATGACCATGTGCACCACCTCAGGGGCTCCTTTGCCCACCGGAAGGCTCTTCAGGTTCGCCATAGCCCCCCCATTATACGAGGACCTCCGGAAAATCGGTGACCAGGGCATCCACCCCCCAGGCGGCAAGCTCTTGGGCTTGCTGGCGGCGGTTCACCGTCCAAGCCAGCACCCGGTAACGGGCCTTTAGCTCCCTGACCCTGTCCTGGGTGAGCAAGGAGGCCTCGGGGTGTACCCATTCCACCCCGAGGCAGGGGGCCAAGGCCTCTGCCTCCTCGTGCCCATAAAGAAGGCCCAAGGGGCCAACCCCAAGCCGTTTAAGCCGCACCAGGGCCAAGGGATCAAAGGAGCTCACCCAGATTCTATCCGAGGGATGGCGGGCCAGAAGCCGGGCCAAGGCCTCCTCCCGGCCGTCGGTTTCCGGAGGGAGGCTCTTCAGCTCCACGTTGATCCAGACCCCGGGGAAGGCCCGGAGCACCTCCTCGAGGGTGGGCACATAAGCCGGAAGCTCCCTAAGGCTAAGCCCGTTTAAAGGGGTTCCCCCCAGGGTGAAGTCGTGGTGCACCACCAAGACCCCATCCCGGGTCAGGTGCACGTCCAGCTCAAACCCATCCAGTCCGGCCTCGAGGGCCTTGCGGAAGGACTCCAGGGTGTTTTCCCGGGCCAGATG
>NZ_CALLUR010000056.1:0-3226 GCF_938010445.1 uncultured Thermus sp. | reverse complement strand
GGGGGACACGGGGTTCAGAATCCAGCGAGGTGCCACCATCACCGGGAGGCGCTCCGTGAGGTAACGGACCATCTCAAAGCTGGCAGAACCCGAACCCACGATGGGGCCAGCGCGGAACTCGGTGGTGGGGAGGTGGGCTCGCAGGATCTCCCCCACCCTGGCCCGGCTTTGCAAGTGGTGGGAAGGTGTGCCAGTGGGCGGCAGGAGGCCACCTAGGTAGACCACGTGGCCCACGCCGAGCTCTTTGGCTAGGCGCGCAAAGGTCAGCGCCTGTGTTTCTTCGGCTTGGGCAAAGTCCGTTTCCGAAAGCATGGCGTGCACCAAGTAGTAGCCTGCATCCACCCCTAAAAGGGCCCGGCGTACGTCCTCGGGGTTGGCCAGATCGCCTTGGACCACCTCTACCTGTTCTGCCCAGGGCCGGCCCTGGAGGCGAAGGGGATTGCGCACCAGTACCCGAACCCTGTGCCCTCTTTCCAGTAGACGGGGGACTAGCCGGCCCCCCACGTATCCGGTGGCTCCTGTCACCAGAAGGGTCATGGGCTCAGTTTAGGGGGTAGCCATAGGGACTGGGTGGCGGCTACCTCTATAGCTTGCGCCAAGGTCTCCTGGGGGAAAGCCCCATAGCCTAGGGGGCGTGCGGGCGGTGGTGGTGGGGGCAGGGATCGGGGGACTGGTGGCGGCGCGGCTCTTGAGGAAGGCGGGCCTCGAGGTGGTGGTCCTGGAGGCCCACACCTACCCAGGTGGCCTGGCGGGAAGCTTTTACCACAAGGGCTACCGCTTTGATGCGGGGGCCACCTTGGTCTCCGGCCTGGCCCCCGGCGCCCCCCTGGAGGTGGTGGGCCGCCTCGTGGGGCTCAGCTGGCCGGTGAAGCCCTTGCCCCAAGGCTTCCCCCTCATGGAGGTGCACCTGCCTCAGGGCAGGGTGGTGCGCCCCGTGGGCCGTGAGGAGGAAAAGCGTGCCCAGAAGGAGGCGTTTGGCCCCAAGGTCCTGCCCTTTTGGGATTGGCAGGAGGACAGGGCGAGGAGGCTTTTGGCCCTGTCCCCGTGGCTGGCCTGGCCTCCAGAGAGGGAGGAGGTTCTCCCCTTGGCCCGCCGCCTCCCGGGTCTTGCCCCCCTTCTTCCTGACCTGTGGCGGCGGGCTTCCGCCCGGGCCCCCGGCATCCCTGGTTTTCGGCGTTTCCTCGAGGCCCAACTTCTCATCAGCGCCCAATCCCAAGACGCCTATGCCCTGTACGCGGCCCTGGCCCTGGATCTTCCCCACCTAGGCCCCGCCCTGGTGCCAGGGGGCGTGGGCCAGGTGGCGGAGGCCTTGGCGGAGGGTTTAGAGGTGCGCTACCGGGCCCGGGTCCTCCGTCTCCTGCGGGAAGGGAGGAAGGTGGTGGGTGCGGAGGTGGCCTATGGAGGCCGGCGGCGAGGGGAAAGGGAGGTGTTGAAAGGGGAGGTCTTCCTCCTGAACGTGCCCCCCAGGCCCCTTCTGGGTCTACCTGAGGCGGTACCCCGGGACGCCTGGGGGGCTTTTGTGGTCTATGGGGTCTTGCCCTTCGCGGTCAACCCGCCCTTCTACCGGCAGAACGCCAAGGAGAGGCCTTTTGCTTTCCTGTCCCTGCGCCCAGAGGGGAAGAAGACGGTCTTCTCCCTCTCCCTCCACACCCCCTTGGACCCCTGGCTGGGTGTTTCCGCCCCGGAGTACGCACGCCTGAAGGCCCTCTGGCAGGAGAGGGCCCTTTCCTTGGGGGAAGGCCTTTTGCCGGGGTTGAGGGAGGCGGAGCTCCTCTTTGCCGCCACCCCCCTTACCTACCGCCGCTTTGTGGGCCGGGCCTGGGTGGGCGGGTATCCCCAAACCCATCCCTGGCGGTTCCCGCGGGTGCGGGTTTTGGAAAACGCCTTCCGGGTGGGGGAAGGGGTGTTTCCCGGGCAGGGGATTCCCGCCGCGGCCCTCTCCGGCCTGCGCGCCGCCCGGCTGGCCCTAGCCTATTTGGGCTTCAGAGAAGCCCTAGCCTGCTTAGATATGCCAGGATGGCCTGTGCCGTCCGGCCTTCCCGCTCCGTAAGGATGTCCAGGTGGGTCAGGCCCTCCAGCACCCGCACCTGGGCTTGGGTGCCAGGGAGCACCTTTTCCAGACGAAAACCCTGGGGGTCAGGGACCAGGCCCCTTCCCGCCCCTAGGGCCAGGATGGGGTAGGGGAGGGCCTTGGGGACAAGCCCTAGCCCCGTGTGGGGATACCCCGCCGTTTCCAAGAGGAGGCGGAAGGGGAAGTACCACTCGGAAAAGCCTGTCTGAGGGCGGGCATAGGACCGCAAGAAGGCCCGGGGGTCCGTGGCCTCCCCGGTGTCCCGCCACTCCACCACCCTTCCCCTGGGACCCCGCACCGTCTGCACCAACCTCCCCTGGAGAAGGCCAAGGAGGCTCAGGCCCTCCCGGGCCCAGGCCCGGCCTACGCTCACGCTGAAGATGGGGAAGAGGCTATAGTGGTCGTCCACCTTGATGAGGGCCTGCGCCTCCCGGGTGGCCCGGTAAGGGCCCCAAGGTACCACCTCCAAGGGTCGTTGGGCCGCCACAAAGGCCTCGGCCTCCGCCAGGGCCAGGCCCTTGGGGGAGAGAAAGGGGAGTCTAAAGACGGGGTCCGCTTGGCCCGCAAGCAGGGCCCTAAGGCCCGGGAAGGGGCCGAAGGGGGTAGAGGTTCCCTCCCAGAAGGCTTCCGGGGAAAGAGGGGTATCGGGTAGGCCGCCATCCAGGAGCACCAGGCCCGAGAGCCTCTCCCCATGGGCCCAGGCATAGAGGGTAGCCAGGCTGGCCCCCAGGGAGTGGCCGGCCAGGACCACCGGGGCCCTCTGACGGGCGGCCTCCACTGCCAGGTCTAGGTCCTCGAGGTGCACCTCCAGGCCCCATTGGCGCAAGGGGCTCAGGTCGGGCTGGGGAAGGTTCCCGTAGTAGGCCAGGGGGTCCTCCTGGAGAAACCCCTGGCGGTCCTCCAGTCCATTCGCCCGCCTTTCCCAGGCCCAGACCTCGAGGGCCGGCTGCCGTTCCCTTAGGTGCTCGGCCAGGAGGGCGAAGTTGGTGCTGCCTCCCAAGAGGCCGGGCACCAGGAGGAGGACCGCCCTAGGGCTTTCCGCCCGGTAGACCAGGGCATAGCTTCGGTCCAAGGGTCCGTGGCCCGTGGCCGCCCCCGGCAGGGGGAGGTACTCTTGGGCTAGGGCCAAGGAGAAGGCCAAGGCAAGGGGAAGGC
>NZ_CALLUR010000055.1:0-3005 GCF_938010445.1 uncultured Thermus sp. | reverse complement strand
CAGGTACCCAAGATGCCCCTTAAGGAAATGGAGGAGGCGGTGCGCTGGGAGGCGGAGCGCTACATCCCCTTCCCCATCGACGAGGTGGTGCTGGATTTTGCTCCCTTGGACCCCCTGGCCGAGGCAGCCGAGGGGGAGCAGGTGGAGGTGATGGTGGGAGCTGCCCGGCAGGAAGCGGTGGCTTCCCTGCTGGAGGCCCTGCGGGGAGCCGGCCTGACCCCCATTGTCCTGGACGTAAAACCCTTTGCCGGGCTCTATCCCCTGGAGGCCCAGCTCACCAGCGACCCGGAAGGGGTTTCCGTGGCCGTGGAGATCGGGGCGGAAAGTACCAGCCTGGTCCTCCTTAAGGGAGACCGCCCCTTGGCGGTGCGGATCCTCACCCTTTCGGGCAAGGACTTCACCGAGGCCATCGGTAAAAACTTCAGCCTGGACTTCCTCACTGCCGAGGAGGTGAAGCGCACCTACGGCTTGGCCACCATCCCCACCGAGGACGAGGAGCTTCTTCTGGACTTTGACGCCGAACGGGAGCGGTACAGCCCTGCCAAAATCTACGACGCCATCCGCCCCGTTCTGGTGGAGCTCACCCAGGAGATCCGGAGGAGCTTGGAGTTCTTCCGGGTGCAACTGGGGGATGTGCAACCAGAGGTGGGGTACCTCTACGGCGGGGGGAGCCGGCTTCGGGGTCTCGCCACCCTCCTCACGGATACCCTGGGGGTCAACTTCACTGTCCCCGACCCCTGGCAAGGCGTCCAAGTGGACCCCAAGCGCTTTGATCTGGAGAAGTTGAGGGAGCTGGGCCCGGAGTTTATGGTGCCCGTGGGCCTGGCCCTAAGGGGGGTGATGCCCTTTGATTAGGCTTAACCTCCTCCCCAAAAACCTGCGTCGGCGCGTGGAACCAGGCTGGTGGCGCCTAGTGGCGGCCACCTTCGCCCTGGTGGTGCTTTCGGTACTGGGAATCCTCCACTACGGAGCGTATACGGAGCTTAACCAAACCAAGGCGGAGCGGGACGCCCTCAGGGCCGAGGTGGAGGCCCTGAGACCCTTCATCGCCGAGCAAAACCGCTTGGAGCAGGAAAGGAAGGCCCTCGAGGCCCTCCTGGCCATCCGGGAAGGGCTGAAGAAGAGCTTTGTCCCGTGGTCGGATTATCTGGCCACCTTCATCCGCCAGATTCCCCAAGAAGGGGGGCGGCTTCCCGTGGCCCTGCGCTCTGTGGGCACCCGGGCCATACCGGAAGACGAGGCCACCCGGATGGCCCAGGCAGGCACCTTTGACGGCAAGCGGGTGCGGGTGGAGTTCACCGTACAGGGGGAGGCGCTAAACCAAAACGCCCTAGTGAGCTTCGTGCGGGCCTTTGAAACCTCCCCCCGCTTTGGCATAGAGTTCCAAGGGGCTTCCTTGGACCAGAACCGGGGGCTTTACACCTTCAGCGCCCGGGTGGGCTTGGTGGGGGGTGAGGAAAGTGCTCGCTAGGCTGGGACAGCGGGAATGGGCCCTGATCGCCATCGCCCTCACCCTGGTGGTGGCCCTTCTCTGGTACTTCCTTCTCATCGTCCCCATGCGCCAGGAAACGGAAACCGTGCGCCAAGAGATTGAGAGGCTCATCCCTGAGCGGAATAGGGGGCGCCAGGCCCAGCGGGCCCTGCCTGAACTCCGGGCGGCCATCGCAGAATTGCAAGCGGAGCGCCAGGCCTTCCTGAGGGCCCTTCCCCGAGAAGAACGCCTGGCCCAGGTCTTGAACGAGATCCTGACGGAGGCCCTGCGAAGCGGGGTCACGGTACGCTCCTTCACCCGCTCCCCCACCTCGGCCCCGGTACCCGAGGTGCGGGCGGTGAACCTGGCCCTCTCCCTCGAGGCGCCTTTCCCCGAAACCTATGCCTACCTGAAGCGCCTGGAGGAGCTTTCCCGCTTTAGCTCTCTTTCCGGGGTTAACCTCAGCGTCCAGGGTCAGGACGTAAACCCCCTTCTCTCCACCAGCTTGACCCTAACCCTCTACGTGCTGGCCAAGGACCTCGGCCAGCCTGAAGGCGCTACCCAGACGCAAGGAGCTCCATCGCCTCCAGGGGCACAAGGAGGTGGTCGGTGAAATCCCTTCTCCCACGCCTGGTCGAGGCCTGGCGGAACCTACCCCAGTCCACCAAGCTCCTTTTGGCGGGCCTCCTCTTGGTGAGCGCCGTGGCCATCTGGTACGTGGGCTTCTACTTGCCCGCCCAGGTGCCCGCTGTGGCCGAGCCCATCCCTGCACCCCAGGCCACTCCCAAGGCCATAGAGGCACCTCCCATCCCTCCCCTCCAGGCGGAGCCTCAAGCCACGGCAACCCCGCCCTCTCCAGGACCCACACCCCCTAAGGCCCAGGCGGAAAGGCCCCAGGCCACGGAAGCCGCAAAGGCCCGAGCCCCGGTGCCGGTGCCGCAACCCCAAAAGGAAGCTCCCCTCCCCAATCCCTTCGTGCCCTTGGTGGTGGAGGCCCCACCCCCTGCTCCCCTGCCCACCCCTACCCCAGCCCCCAGACCCCAGCCCGTGCCCACAGGAGCCCCTGTACGGGTGAGCCCGGGAACCCCCTTGCCCGCCCCCACTGTGGCCCAAACGCCACCCCGACCCCTTCACGGGAGCCAAGGGGCCCTGCCTGCTCCCAAGGTGCTGGCGCCAGCCTTCCGGGCGGAAACACCCAAGGCTGAGTTGGAAGCCCCTCCCATCCTCACCCCACCGGCGGGGCTTGTGGAAGCTCCCTTGCCCACCCAGACACCATCAGAGGGAGGGAAGGCCGAACCCGTCCCCACCCCTGCCAAAACCCCTTTGGAAACCCTGGTGGAGGAAAGGGGACTCAAGCTAGCAGGCACGCTTCTAGGCCCGGTGAGTGTGGCCATCCTGGAAAGCAAGGAGGGGTACCTGGTGTTACCCGTGGGCAGCCTCCTGCCGGGTAGCGAGGCGGTGCTCCGGCGCATTGAAAGCGACCGGGTGGTTTTGGTACTAAAGGATGAAAGCCTTGAGATTTCTCTAGAAAGCA
>NZ_CALLUR010000054.1:0-21164 GCF_938010445.1 uncultured Thermus sp. | reverse complement strand
GACCTCCCGCTTGCAAGGCGGGTGCTCTCCCTCTGAGCTACCGCCCCAAGCCTAGGGGAGTATAGCCCAAAAGGGGGGGTTACGCAAAGCCCCTCTTCCCTCTATAATCGGAGAGGTGTGCCGGGCCAGCCCACGGGCAGGGGAAGGTCCCGTGGGAAAGAGGCCGGTGCACGGGAAACGCCAAGCCCAACCTTCCCCGAACGGGAGGAATATGCCAGTAAACATCAGCGTTAAGGAGCTTCTTGAGGCAGGGGTTCACTTCGGTCACGAGCGTAAGCGCTGGAACCCCAAGTTCGGGCGCTACATCTACGCGGAGCGCAACGGCATCCACATCATTGACCTGCAGAAGACCATGGTGGAGCTGGAGCGCACCTTCCGCTTCCTCGAGGACCTGGCCATGCGGGGAGGCACCATCCTCTTCGTGGGCACCAAGAAACAGGCCCAGGACATCATCCGCATGGAAGCGGAACGGGCGGGGATGCCCTACGTGAACCAGCGCTGGCTGGGTGGGATGCTCACCAACTTCAAGACCATCTCCCAGCGGGTAAACCGCCTGGAGGAGCTGGAGAACCTCTTCGCTTCCCCCGAGATCCAGGACCGGCCCAAGAAGGAACAGGTACGTCTGAAGCACGAGCTGGAGCGCCTGCAGAAGTACCTTTCGGGTTTCCGGCGTCTGAAGCGCCTTCCTGACGCCGTCTTCGTGGTGGACCCCACCAAGGAGGCCATCGCCGTCCGGGAAGCCCGCAAGCTCTTCATCCCCGTGGTGGCCCTGGCGGATACCGACTCCGATCCCGAGCTGGTGGACTACATCATCCCCGGCAACGACGACGCCATCCGTTCCATCCAGCTCATCGTCTCCCGGGCGGTGGACCTCATCATCCAGGCCCGGGGCGGGGTGGTGGAGCCCTCCCCCTCCTACGCCCTGGTGGAGGAGGCCGAGAGGGCCGAAGCCCAGGTCCAGGGGGCATCCGACCTTGGTGAGGACGAGGTGGAAGCATGAGCCAGATGGAACTCATCAAAAAGCTGCGCGAGGCCACGGGGGCCGGCATGATGGACGTGAAGAAGGCCCTCGAGGACGCCGGTTGGAACGAGGAAAAGGCCGTGCAGCTCCTCCGGGAGCGGGGAGCCATGAAGGCGGCCAAAAAGGCGGAGCGGGAGGCTAGGGAAGGGGTCATCGGCCACTACATCCACCACAACCAACGGGTGGGGGTCCTGGTGGAGCTCAACTGCGAAACGGACTTCGTGGCCCGGAACGAGATCTTCCAGAACCTGGCCCGGGATCTGGCCATGCACATCGCCATGATGAACCCCCGCTACGTTTCCGCCGAAGAGATCCCCGCCGAGGAGCTGGAAAAGGAGCGGCAGATCTACATCCAGGCCGCCCTCAATGAGGGTAAACCCGCCCAGATTGCCGAGAAGATCGCCGAAGGCCGCCTGAAGAAGTACCTGGAGGAGGTGGCCCTTCTGGAACAGCCCTTTGTCAAGGACGACAAGGTCCGGGTCAAGGAGCTGATCCAAGAGGCCATCGCCAAGACTGGGGAAAACATCGTGGTGCGGCGCTTCTGCCGCTTTGAGCTGGGGGCATAGGCTATGCTGGACACCCGGGGTCCTTTAGCCAAGGGACCCCGGTTTTTCCCTTGCCATGAAGTACAAGAGGGTTCTCCTTAAGCTTTCCGGCGAGTTTCTGACCGCAAACGGCTTCGGCATTGAGCCCGAGGCCACCAAGGCCTTGGCCAAGGAGATCAAGGCCGCCTACGACACCGGGGTCCAACTGGCCATCGTGATCGGGGCGGGGAACCTCTGGCGGGGGGCAAGGCAGGGCGTGGGGATGGACCGGGCCACCGCCGACTACATCGGCATGCTGGCCACCATCATGAACGCCCTGGCCCTCCAGGACGCCCTGGAATCCCTGGGCATTCCCACCCGGGTCCAGACCGCCCTCACCATCACCCAGGTGGCCGAGCCCTACATCCGCAGGCGGGCCCTGCGCCACCTGGAGAAGGAGCGCATCGTCATCTTTGGGGGGGGAACGGGCAACCCCTTCTTCTCCACGGACACCGCCGCCGCCCTAAGGGCCTTGGAGGTGGGGGCCGAGGTGGTCCTCATGGCCAAGAACAAGGTGGACGGGGTCTACTCCGATGACCCCCGTAAAAACCCCGATGCCGTGCGTTTTGATGAGCTCACCTACCTGGAGGTCTTGAACCGGGGTCTACAGGTCATGGACACCACCGCCATCACCCTGTGCATGGAGGCCGGGCTTCCCATCGTGGTCTTTGACATCTTTAAACCTGGCGCTCTGGTGGGTATCATCCAGGGGGAAAAGGTGGGTACCCTGATCCACACCTGAAGGAGGTGCCATGAGCCTGAAAGAGCTTTATGCGGAAACAAGGGCGCACATGCAAAAGAGCCTCGAGGCCCTGGAGCACAACCTGGCGGGCCTGCGCACCGGGCGGGCCAACCCTGCCCTTCTCCTCCACCTCAAGGTGGAGTACTACGGCACCCATGTGCCCCTGAACCAGATCGCCACCGTCACCGCTCCCGACGCCAAGACCCTGGTGGTGCAGTCCTGGGACCAAAACGCCCTAAAGGCCATAGAAAAGGCCATCCGCGACTCCGATCTGGGCCTGAACCCCGCCAACAAGGGGGATGCCCTGTACATCAACATCCCTCCCCTCACCGAGGAAAGGCGCAAGGAGCTGGTGAAGACCGCCCGCCACTACGCCGAGGAGGGCCGGATCGCCATCCGCAACCTCCGGCGCGAGGCCTTGGAAAAACTCAAGAAACTTTCCAAGGAACTCCACCTTTCCGAGGACGACACCAAGCGAGCCGAAACCGAAATCCAAAAGATCACCGACGAGTTCATCGCCAAGGTGGACGAGCTTTTGGAGAAGAAGGAAGAGGAGATCCTGGGCTAAGAGCCCGGGGTCCCATCTTTGGTCTGCTGTGGCCGGTTTGCCCAAAGGGCATCGCCCCCTCGCCCTAGGGCCCCTAGGGAAGGAGGGGTGATGGAGGGGAAGGAGAACCTTCCCACTCGGGTCCTTTCCGCCCTGGTAGGGGCCCTTATCCTCCTATGGGTGCTGTGGGCCGGCTTGCCCTTAATCCTCCCCACCCTGGTTTTCGTCCTTTGGCTGGGGAGCCTGGAGCTTCGGGATATGCTGGGCAAAAGGGGCATCCGGCTGAACCTGCCCTTTTTGCTGGGCGGAGGGGTGCTCCTCTTCCTTTTCTCCTTGCCCCCACTCCACTGGCACTTCCCCCAGGTGCCCTGGCGGGAGGTGGCCCTGGGGCTCTTTCTCTTGGGCAGTTTCAGCTATGAGCTCCTAAAGGGCGCAGACCTCACCCGCTTTGCCTTTACCCTATTCGCCTTCTTGTACCTGCCCTGGACCCTGGGATACGCCCCCCTGTTGCGGGAGCTCCCAGACCCTACCCTGGGCCTTTGGACCCTCTCCCTCCCCTTGGTGGCCAGCTTCGCCACCGACATCGGGGCCTACTTCGTGGGCCGAACGTTGGGCCGGCAGAAGCTGGCCCCGGAGATCTCCCCTGGGAAAACGGTGGAGGGCTCCTTGGGGGGCATCGCCGTGAGCTTTTTGGCCCTGGTCCTCTACACGAGCCTGGTGCGGGAGGTATT
Source organism: uncultured Thermus sp. (assembly GCF_938010445.1). Taxonomy (NCBI): domain Bacteria; kingdom Thermotogati; phylum Deinococcota; class Deinococci; order Thermales; family Thermaceae; genus Thermus; species uncultured Thermus sp. The sequence goes on along the minus strand of NZ_CALLUR010000054.1, from coordinate 17,539 downwards.
TCCCTTCGGGCTTTTGGAGCTTTGGCTTTTCAGCCTCCTCCTCTCCCTGGCGGCCCAGCTTGGGGACCTGGTGGAGTCCATGCTGAAGCGCTACTGCGGGGTCAAGGACTCGGGGCGCTTCCTGCCGGGGCATGGGGGGCTTTTGGATCGGATTGACAGCCTCCTCTTTACCTTCCCCCTCACCTACTTTCTGGTGGTGCTCTTCACATGAAACGGGTCATCGTTTTGGGCTCCACAGGCTCCATCGGGCGGCAGGCCCTCGAGGTCTGCCGCTGGCAGGGCTACCGGGTGGTGGGCCTGGCCGCCGGGAAGAACCTGGAGACGCTTTCCCAGCAGATCGCCGAGTGGCGGCCTTCCCTGGTGGCGGCGGACAAAAGCCTTCACGGGGAGCTCAAGTCCCGTTTCCCCTGGCTTAAGCTGGCCTCCCCCGAGGAAGTGGCCGCCTTGGAGGCCGAGGTAGCGGTAGCCGCCATCCCCGGGCTTGCGGGGCTTTCCCCCACCCGGGTGGCGGCCCAGACGGGCAAGCGCATCGCCCTGGCCAACAAGGAGGCCATGGTGGCCGCCGGGCCCCTCCTCTGGCAGGAGGTGGAGGCCCATGGGGCCGAGATCCTCCCCGTGGACTCGGAGCACTCGGCCCTCTTCCAGGCCCTTTTGGGCGAGAGGCGGGAGGACGTGGCCGAGCTCATTCTCACGGCCAGCGGCGGACCTTTCCTAAGGGAGCCGCAAGACCTCTCCCAGGTCACGCCGGAGATGGCCCTCAACCACCCTCGCTGGCGCATGGGCCCCAAGGTGACGGTAGACTCCGCCACCCTCTTCAACAAGGGCCTGGAGGTCCTCGAGGCCAAGGAGCTCTTCCGCTTTCCCTTGGAGGGGATCAAAGTCTTGGTCCACCCTCAGGCCTACGTGCACGGGTTGGTGCGCTTTGTGGACGGAAGCCTTAAGGCCCAACTGGGCCCCACGGACATGCGCCTTCCCATCCAGTACGCCCTCACCTACCCCGAGCGGGCGGAAACCCCTCTTAAGAACCTTCCCCTCCCCGGGGAGCTGGAGTTTTTGGAGCCAGACCTAAACCGCTTCCCCGCCCTAGAGGTGGCCTACGAGGCGGGAAGGCGGGGCGGGGTGGCCCAGGTGGCCGTTTCCGCCGCCGACGAGGTGGCGGTGGAGGCATTTTTGGCCGGCCGGATCCCCTTCCCCCACATCCCCAAAATCCTGGCCCAGGTCCTGGAAAACACCCCTTCCCTTCCCCTAACATGGGAGAACCTCTTCGCCGTGGACGCCTGGGCCCGGGAGGAGGCCAAGAGGTGGACATGAGCTTGATCTGGTTTCTGATCATCATCGGGGTCAGCATCTTTGTGCACGAACTGGGACACTACCTGGCGGCCCGGGTCCAAGGGGTGCGGGTCAAGGCCTTCAGCCTGGGCTTCGGTCCCATCCTGTGGAAGCGCCAGGCCTGGGGCACGGAGTGGCGGCTTTCCGCCATTCCCCTGGGGGGGTATGCGGACATCGAGGGCCTCCTCCCCGAGGAGCGGGGCCGGGGGTACGACGCCCTTCCCTTTGCGGGGAAGCTCTTGGTCCTGGTGGCTGGGGTGGTGATGAACGTCCTCTTGGCCTGGGGGCTTCTGGCCTTCCTCTTCAGCGCCCAAGGGGTACCCCAGGCCACGGGCAGAGCGGCCATCATGGAAGTCCTTCCGGGAAGCGTGGCGGAGGCGGCCGGTCTAAAACCCGGGGACCTCCTGCTGGCCGTGGATGGCCAACCCCTCACCCGGGCCCAAGAGATTGAGCGGGTGAAGACCCCGGGGACCCATACCCTCACGGTCCTGCGGGAGGGAAAGGAGGTGAGCCTTTCCCTTACCTGGCAAGAGGGGATGGAGCGGCTGGGGGTGGTGTACCAGCCGGAGGTGGCCTTCCGCAAGGTGGGTTTCCTGGAGGGGCTGGGCCTTGCCGTGGGCCGCACCCTGGCCTTTGGGCCCCAGATGGTGAAGGCCCTGGTGGGGGGGCTTTTGGGGGTGCTTGCCGGAAACCCGGATAGCGGGGTGGTGGGGCCCGTGGGCATCGTGGCGGAAACGGGCCGGGCCGCCCAGGAAGGGCTTTTCCGGCTCCTGGAGCTCACCGTGGCCATCAACCTCTCCTTGGCCCTTTTCAACCTCCTGCCCATCCCCGCCTTGGATGGAGGGCGGATCCTGATCCTCTTCCTCTCCCGCTTCCTCCGCATCCGGCCTGAGCAGGAGGCCATGGTCCACTACCTGGGCTTTCTCTTCCTCATCCTCCTGGTCATCCTGGTCACCTTCCAGGACCTAAGAAGGCTACTGGGAGGCTAGATGGAGGCCACGGTCCTCATCCCCGCCTACAACGAAGAGGCCACCGTGGCCCGGGTGGTAGAGGTGGCCAAGGAGGCGGGGTTTCCCGTGGTGGTGGCCGACGACGGTTCCCAGGACGCCACCTCTGAGGTAGCCGCCAAGGCCGGGGCCCAGGTGGTGCGCCTTGGCCAAAACCGGGGCAAAGGGGGCGCCGTGGCCCAAGGGCTTAAGGAGGTTACCACCCCCTTCGTCCTCCTCCTGGACGCCGACCTGGTGGGGCTAAGGGCAGAGCACCTCCATGCCCTTCTGGCCCCGGTTTTGGAGGGTAAGGCGGAGATGACCGTGGGGGTCTTCCAAGGGGGCCGGTTTTCCACGGATCTCGCCATGCGCCTCACCCCCTTCCTTTCCGGGCAGCGGGCCCTAAGGACGGAGGCGCTAAGGAGGGTGCCGGGCCTCGAGGCGGCCCGCTACGACCTGGAACTCCTCCTCACCCGCCACGGCAAAAGGGAGGGCTGGCGGGTCCTTTATCTGCCCCTAACCGGGGTGAGCCAGGTGATGAAGGAGGAAAAGCGGGGGCTCATACCGGGCTTCCTTCACCGCCTGCGCATGTACCGGGAGATCCTCCGCTACTACCTCAGGGCCCAGCTCTAAGGAGCCTCGGGAAGCCTTAAGAGTTCCACCCAGGACCCTCCCGTGCGGTAGGCCACCACCCCCAGGCCCGGGACCAAGAAGAGCTCATTGAGGTCCGTGCCGCCCCTTTCCGTGGTAAAGGCCACCCGCACCCTATAGGCGTTGAAGGCCCCGGCCTTTACCCTCACGCCTTCTATCCCCTCCACCCGGGCGGAAAGGGCCACCCGTTGCCCACGGAACTGGGCGCTTCCCCCCCAGGCCAGCCCCACCTCCAACCTTGAGGGGTAGACCAGGAGAGGGGGCGTAAAGGGGAAGTACCCCTCGGGCAACCCCACCCCGAGGAGAACAAGCCCCTCGGAGCCCCGCTTGAGCCGGTCTTCCCGAAAGACCCGCCCTTCCCTTAGGTAGCGGAGGCGGAAGCCCTCCGGGGTGGGCACCAGCTCCTGCACCACGCCGTCGGAATACCGGTACCGCCCACCCGCCTGGGGAAGGACCTGGCCCAGGGCCAAGGAAAGGAGGACCACCAGCGCCAAAAGACACCGGAACCCCTGGGGCCTCCCGGAGCGCTCCATGGCCTTTCTACTCCGCCTCCCCCAACTCGTGCCCCCGCCGGGTGGCCGCCTCCACCGCCTCGTAGAAGGCGGCCCTTAAGGCCCGGGCCTCGAGGGCATGAAGGCCGTGGATGGTGGTGCCCCCAGGGCTTGCCACCTCGTCCTTCAGCTGGGCGGGATGGCGGCCCTTTAGGAGCTCCCCCGTGGCCGCCAAGGCCTCCGCCGCCAGGCGCAAGGCCAGGGCCCGGGGCATGCCCATCTTCACCCCGGCATCCGCCAGGGCCTCGGCCACCAGGGCCAGATAGGCGGGGGCCGAGGCGGACATGGCGGTAAAGGGGTCAAAGAGGTGCTCAGGGATCTCGTACACATCCCCCACCGTGGCGAAGAGGGCCCGGGCGAAGGCCAAATCCCCGGCCTCCCTGGCCTCCTTTAAGGCGGTGAGGGCGGTGGAGCTTTCCCCGATCACCGCCGCCAGGTTGGGCATGGCCCGCACCACCCGCCGGGTGTCCAGCCTGCGGGCCAACACCGCGGTGGACACCCCGGCCATGATGGAGATGTACCCCACCCCGGGATGGGCCATCTCCGGGGCCAGATGGGGAAAATCCCGGGGTTGGACGGCAAGAAGCACCCGTTCCGCCTGGGCGAGTTCCTTCAGGGTCAGGGGGCGGAGGCCGAAGGCCTCGGCCAGCTCCCGGGTGCGCTCCGGGGTCCGGCCTACCACCCCCACCTCCTCCGGCCTCAGGAAGCCCCGGTCCAAGGCCCCCTTCAGGATGCTCTTCCCCATCTTGCCCAGGCCCACAAACGCCAGCTTCATGCCCTAGAGTTTACCTTCCTCAGGCGGAGGTAATAGAACCCATCCAACCCCCCTTCCGGGGCCACGTAGACCCCAAGCCCCGCCTTAAGCACCGGCAAGGGGCACAGGAAGGGCTCGGGCACAAACTCCGGGTGGTCCGCAAGGAAGGCCCTGGCCACCCCTTCCCCTTCCTCCTCCGTTAGGGTGCACACGCTATAGACCAGCACCCCTCCTTCCTCCGTGGCCTGGGCGGCAGTCTCCAGGAGCATGAGCTGCAACTTCGCCATACACCTGGGGTCTTGGGGAGCCAGGCGATAGCGCAGCTCGGGATGGCTGCGAAAGGTGCCGGTACCGGTGCAGGGGGCATCCAAAAGGACCTTTTTCGCCTTTTCCGGAAGGGGTTCCCTCAGATCCTGGGTGCGGTAGGCCACCCTTAGGCCCAGCTTGGCCGCCGTCCTCCTACCCGCCTCCTGACGTTTAGGGTTCAGATCATAGGAGACCACCTCGGCCCCTTTGGCAGCGAGGTAGAAGGCCTTCAGCCCCGCACCCCCGCAAAGGTCCAAAACCTTCTCCCCTGGGGCTGGGTTTAGGAGCTGGACGGCAAAGAGGGAAGCCGGGTTCTGCGGCTGAAGGCCCAAAGCGGAAAAGTCCGTCTTAGGGCCCTCCCAAAGGTAACTGTCGGGAAGGGGGCCAGGCCTTAGTCCCGGCACCGGACGGTAGGCGGTGACGAAGAGGGGGGCGGGTTCGTTGAACCCCTGGGCGAAGTCCAGACTCCCAAAATACGTCCGCCAGGCCTGGCAAAGCCATTCGGGGAGGCTTAGGCGCACGCACTGCGGGGCCTCCCGGGGCTGGAGGTGCCGGAGCACGGCGTTGACCAAGCCCGCCAGGCGGGGCGCCACCCTCTTGGTCTCCTCCACCCAGGGGCTAACCCGGGCATGGTCGGGCTTGCCGGCCAGCCATTCCCAGGCTCCCAGGCGCAGGATCCAGCGCACGGTGGGTGGAAGCCCCTCGGGCCTAGGCAGAAGGGGCTCCAGGAAAAAGTCCAAAAGCCGGAGATGCCGCAGCGTCCCGTAGAGCAAATGGGTGGTGTAGGCCCTGTCCCGCTCTGGCCAATCCAGGCGGTCTAAGGCCCGGTCCAGAAGCAGCTGGGCCCTGCCACCCCGCTCCACCTCGAGGAGGAGGCGAACGGCCAGGGCCCGGGGGCTTTCCGGCCTCAAGACTCCAGGGGATGGGCCTTGATGCTGAACTTAAGGGCGGTCCGCTCCTCGTTCTCCAGGTCCAGCTTGACGAAGGCGGGCTTGACCACCAGGTCCAGGTTATCGGGGGCGATGTAACCCCGGGCGATGGCGATGGCCTTCACCGCCTGGTTCACCGCCTGGGGACCGATGGCCTGCACCTCCACCTCCCCCTTGGTGCGCAAAAGCGCCGCAATGGCGCCGGCCACGGAGTTGGGGCGGGACTTAGAAGACACGCGCAACGTTTCCACTTTGACCTCCTGAAAGCTCCTGGGCCACCCTGCTTTGGAAGGACAGGGGCGGCTTCAGGCCCATGGTAGAGCAAAAGGGCCCCGTGCGCAACTAGGAGGCCAGAACCCGCTCCTCCAAGCCCTTGAGAAGGCTTTCCACGTTCTCCTGCATGAGCTTTTGCACCAGCTTCTGCAAAAGACCACCAAAGATGGGTATGGTGAGCTCGTAGGTGAGGCTCAAGACCACCCGGGTGCCCTCCCCCTCCGGCAGGAAGACCCAGGTGCCCTCGTAGCGGTCAAAGTCCCCCTCGGGGGAGTAGAAGCGGTTCCGGAGGTTTTGGTCGTCCCACTCCTCCTCCTCCAGCCAGCGCACCTTCTTTCCCATGGCCACCGCCACCCACTCGCTTTTGGTGCGGTTTCCCTCTTGGGAAAGGACCTTGAGGCTTTCCACCTCCTTGAGGTAGGGCTTAAGGCCCTCTAGGTCCTTGGCCAGGGCATACACCTTTTCCGGCGGGGCCTGGATGAAGCGTTCCGCACGCACCTCGGGCATGGGCTCTTTTTACCCCGTTTCCTCCTCCATGACAAGCCGGTAGGCCTCCAAGGCCACGGAAAGGGGGAAACCCCGGCCCTGGAGGAAGCGCACCGCCTTGGCCTTGTCCTGGCGGCGGGGGTAGCGGCGGAGGACCTTTAGGGCCGCCTCCAGGTTCTCCTCTTCCCCATAGGCGCTAAGGACTTCCTCCACCACCTCCTCCGCCACCCCCTGGGCCCTTAGGAGGTGGCGGAGCTTATGGGGACCGTACTTCCGCCTACTGGCCACAAAGGCCTCCGCAAAGGCCCGGTCATCCAGGTAGCCCATGGCCTCGAGGCGGGCCAGGACCCCTTCCACCTCCCCTTCGGGAAAGCGGTCCCGAAGCTTCTCCCGCAAGCGGGCCCGGCTCAAGGCCTGCCTGGCCAAGAGCCTGAGGGCGTAGGCCATAGCCTCCGCCTTTTCCATACCCATAGGGTACGCTATGGCCCATGCGGGTCTTCGCCATCGCCGATCCCCACCTCTCCCGCCTCCACCCCAAGCCCATGACCATCTTCGGGCAAAGCTGGCAGGGCCACCCGGAGGCCTTCTTTCGGGGCTGGCGGGAGGTGGTGGGCCCGGAAGACCTGGTGATCGTACCCGGGGATATCTCCTGGGCCATGCGCCTAGGGGAGGCCTTACCCGACCTTCTGGACCTGGCCGCCTTACCGGGAAAAAAAGTGCTTCTAAAGGGCAACCACGACTACTGGTGGCCCTCCATAAGCCGCTTAAGGGCGGTCCTGCCCCAGGGTATGTATGCCCTACAACACGACGCCCTGGTGTTGGAAGGGGTGGGGGTGGCGGGCACTAGGGGCTGGCAGTACCCGCCCCCTACCCCGGAGGACGAAAGGATCTTCGCCCGAGAGGTGGAAAGGCTTAAGCTCTCCTTGCAGGATCTGAAGGGCAAGCCCTACCGCCAGCTGGTGGTGGCCTTTCACTTCCCCCCCTTTGGCCCTAAGGGAGAGGCCACCCCCCTTTTGGAGCTGGCTGCCCAGGCCCGGCCCCAGGCCATCGTCTACGGCCACCTGCACGGGGCGGATCCGGAAAAGCTTCCCCAGGAGTACCAGGGCATCCCCCTCCACCTGGTGGCCGCCGACGCCCTGGGCTTCCGGCCCAAGCTGGTCCTGGAGGTGGAATGAAAAGGTGGCCTGGGTCCTGGCTTCCCGCACCCCTGGGCCTCCTCTTTATCCTCCAAGGGCTCCTTCTCCTCGTTGGGGCCTCGGGCATGCTCCTTTTGGGGCTGCCCTTTGGCCAAGGGAGCCTAGGGGGGCTAGCCTTAGCCCTGGGCCTTCTCCTAGCCCTGGCCCTTTTGGAAGAAGCCTTCCGCCGGCTTTTCCCCTCCTCCTTCCCGGAAGCGGAAAGGCTCCACCGCACCTTGGGCCAAGCCCTACGCCAGGCAGGGGCAGGTCCTTCCCTCTTGCTCCTCCTGGCCCTCCTCTCGGGGGTAGCGGAGGAGGTCTTCTTCCGGGGCCTCCTGCAAAGCCTCCTCGTAGCCTGGCTGGGGCCATGGGGGGTCTTCCTTCAGGCCCTGGTCTTCGCCCTCCTGCATCCCGCCCCCAAGCGGGCCTTTGCCTATCCCCTTTATACCGGGCTTGCCGGGGTGTTGTTTGGGCTAGCCTACCTCCTCACGGGAAGCCTCCTCCCCGGCATCCTGGCCCATTTCCTCCATAACGCCCGGGGATTCTATGAGATATCGCGAACCTAAAAAACTGTAGCGCAAGATCCCCCTCTTCGCTAGAACCAGCGCCACACTCTTGGCGCAAAACCTGCTACAATAGAGGCAAAGCTATGAAAACCCATTCCTAGGCCCCTATGGAGGAGGGCGTCCATGAACGAACTGGAGCGCATCCGCCGCCGTCAAGACCTCGAGGCCTACCGGGCTCTTAGCTGGGAAGGCTCCTTCGCCGATTACCTAAGCCTCCTAAAGCAGGACCCCAAGCCCCTCAGGACCAGCTTCCAGCGGGTCCACGACATGATCCTTGCCCAAGGGGTGGAGGAGTACACCCTCTTCAAGGAGAGGCTTCTCCACTACCACTTCTTTGACGACCCCTTTGAGGAGGGCAAGGACGCCATCTTTGGGCTGGATAAACCCCTCATGCGCCTGGTGGCCACCATAAAGGCCGCCGCCCACCGCCTGGGGCCGGAAAGGCGGATCCTCCTCCTGCACGGTCCCGTGGGCTCGGCCAAAAGCACCATCGCCCGGCTTCTCAAGAAGGGCCTCGAGGCCTATAGCCGCAGGGAGGAGGGCAAGCTTTTCACCTTTTACTGGAAAACCCCCGAAGGCCCCCTCCCCTGCCCCATGCACGAGGAACCCCTTCACCTCCTGCCCAGGGAGCTCCGGGAGGAGTTTTTAGGGGAGCTAAGGCACCTCCACCCCGACTACCCCTATCCCCTCGAGGTGGAAGGGGACCTCTGCCCGGTCTGCCGCTTCCAGATGCGGGAGGCCTTAGCCCGGCACGGGGGGGATTTGGCGGCGGTATTGGAGGAGGAGGTCGTGGTCAAGCGCCTGGTCCTCTCCGAGAAGGACCGCATCGGCATCGGCACCTTCCAGCCCAAGGACGAGAAGAACCAGGACTCCACCGAGCTCACCGGGGACATCAACTACCGCAAGGTGGCCATCTACGGCTCCGACTCCGACCCTCGGGCCTTCAACTTTGACGGGGAGCTCAACATCGCCAACCGGGGCCTGGTGGAGTTCATAGAGATCCTCAAGTTGGACGTGGCCTTCCTCTACGACCTCCTCACCGCCAGCCAGGAGCACAAGATCAAATCCAAGAAGTTTGCCCAGACGGATATAGACGAGATCATCCTTGGGCACACCAATGAGCCTGAATACCGAAAGCTCCAGGCCAACGAGTACATGGAGGCCCTGAGGGACCGCACCATCAAAATAGACGTCCCCTACATCCTGCGGGTCTCCGACGAGGTGAAGATCTACCGCCGGGACTTCAGCAAGGTCAGGGCCAAGCACATCGCCCCCCACACCCTGGAGATGGCCGCCACCTGGGCGGTCCTCACCCGGCTGGAACCCCCCAAGCGGGCGGGGCTTACCCTGATGCAGAAGCTGAAGCTCTACGACGGCAGGCTCCTTCCCGGCTGGACGGAGGAGGCGGTGCGGGAACTCATGGCCGAGGCCAAGCGGGAGGGCCTGGAAGGCATCAGCCCCCGGTACATCCAGGACAAGATCTCCAACGTCCTGGTCACCTCGGAGGAGCCCTGCATCAACCCCTTCATGGTGATGAACGAGCTGGAGGAGGGCCTCAAGCACCACTCCCTCATCTCCGACGAGAAGACCAAGGAGCGGTACAAGGCCCTCTTGCAGGAGGTAAAGGCGGAGTACGCGGAGATCGTGAAAAACGAGGTGCAAAGGGCCATCGCCGCCGACGAGGAGGCCTTAAACCGCCTCTTCCACAACTACATTGACCACGTGAAGGCCTACGTCCTGGGGGAGAAGGTGAAAAACCCCTACACCGGCGCCCCCGAACCCCCCAACGAGAGGCTCATGCGCTCCATTGAGGAGCGGATCGAGATCCCCGAGTCCCGCAAGGACGACTTCCGTCGGGAGATCATGAACTACATCGGCGCCTTAGCCCTGGAAGGGAGGCAGTTCACCTACAAGGACAACGACCGGCTACGCCGGGCTCTGGAGCTCAAGCTCTTTGACGACCAGAAGGACACCATCCGCCTTTCCGCCCTGGTCTCGGGGGTGGTGGACCCGGAAACCCAGGCCAAGATCGACGTGGTCAAGGCCCGCCTCATCCGCGACCACGGCTACTGTGAGCACTGCGCCAGCGGGGTTCTGGAGTTCGCCGCCTCCATCTTTGCCCGGAGCGAACGATGAGGCCCATTGAGCGCGACCTCCTGCGCTTTAAGGAGATCGTGCGCGGGGAGGTAAAGAAAAGGGCGCGGGAGTTTCTGACCCGGGAGGAGCTCTTCGGCCAGGTGGAAGGCCGCCTGGTCTCCATTCCCCTGCCCCAGCTGGAGCTCCCCAAGATCGTCTATGGGGAGCCCCTGGAGGAAGGCCTGGGCCTTGGGGGCCCGGGAACGGAAAGCCTGGGCCCCGGGGGGCACGTGCCCGTGGCCGAGCTGGAGCTGGAGGAGTTTTTGGACCTCATGGGCGAGGCCCTAAGGCTTCCCCGGCTCAGGCCCAAGGGGGAGGGGGAGGTTACCGAGGAGGCCTTCCGCTACACCACCATTGCCCGCAAGGGGCCTAGGGGCCTCCGCCACGTGCGCCGCACCCTTAAGGAAAGCCTCAAGCGGGCCCTCATCACCGGGGAATACCGCCCGGAGGAACCCCTCCTGGTCCCCGAGCGGGAGGACCTCCGCTACAAGGCCCCCAAGACCAAGCCCCGCCCCCACGCCCAGGCGGTGGTCCTTTTCGCCTTGGATGTCTCGGGGAGCATGCGGGAGGAGGAGCTTAGGCTGGTGAAGACCCTCTCCTTCTGGATCACCCTGTGGATCAAGCGCCACTTCCCCCGGCTGGAAAGGCGCTACCTCCTGCACGACGCCGAGGCCTGGGAGGTGAGCGAGGAAGAGTTCTTCCGCGCCCGGGAAGGAGGGGGAACGAGGCTTTCCAGCGCCCTCCTCCTGGCGGAGGAGATCCTGAAACCCTACCCCGAGGCCTTTTACAACCGCTACCTCTACCACTTCTCCGACGGGGAAAACTGGCAAGGGGATACCGCGGTGGCCCTCGAGGCCCTAAGGCGCCTCCTTCCCACCCTGGCCCTATACGGCTACGCCCAGGTGCAGGGGCCCTACGGCCAAGGGCATTTCCTCGAGGACCTGAAGGAGGCCTTGGGCAAGGAGGAAGGGCTGGCCGCCACCGAGGTGCGGGGGAAGGAGGACCTGCCCCTGGCCCTGAGGCGGCTTTTGGGAGGGTAGAGGATGCGCAAGGAGCTTCGCCGCTGGGCCGAACGCTTACGGGAGCGCGCTTTGGCCGAAGGCCTCTCCTTTCCCCCGGTCCTCTTTGAAGAGGTGGGCCCGGAGGAGATGGCCATGCTGGCCGCCTACGGGGGGTTTCCCCGGCGCTACCCTCACTGGCGCTTCGGCAGCGAGTATTTGCGCTACCGGGAAACCTACCGTTATGGGCTTGGGCGCATCTACGAGCTGGTGGTGAACACCCACCCCGTACGGGCCTACCTCCTGAGGGGGAACACCCTCCTCGCCCAAAAGCTGGTCATGGCCCACGTCTACGCCCACGCGGACTTTTTCCAGAACAACCTGGCCTTCAAGCCCATCCCCAAGGATATGCATGAGGAGATGGCTCACCATGCGGCCTTTGTGGAAAAGGCTATGGAGCGGCACGGGGCGAGAAGCGTGGAGGAGTTCTTGGACCTGGCCCTTTCCTTGGAAAACCTCATCGACCCCCAGGCCCTTTACATCCAAAGAAAAGAGGACGCCTCCCCCGAGGAAAGACCCCCTGACCGCCTGCGGGTACGCCCCTACCTGGACCCCTACGTGAACCCCCCACCCGAGCCCCCCAAGGAGGCCGAGGAGGGGGCAAGCCCCTCCCCTCTCCCTCCCCGGCCCACCCGGGATATCCTGGGCTTCCTGGCCCGGCACGCCCCCCTGGCCCCTTGGCAGAAAGGCATCCTGGAGATCATCCGGGAGGAGAGCCTGTACTACGTTCCCCAAGCCGCCACCAAGATCCTGAACGAAGGCTGGGCCACCTACTGGCACACCCGGCTTCTCCTCCCCCTCCTCTCCCCGGCGGAGGCCCTGGAGTTCGCCGAGCTCCAGGCGGGGCTTCTGGCCCCCCAGGGGCTTAACCCCTACCGCCTGGGCTACCTGCTCCTCAAGGAGGTGGAGGACCGCTGGGACAAGGGGCGGTTCGGCCCGGAGTACGAGGCCCTGCCCCTAGGGGAACGGCTCACCTACGAGAGGCCCACCGGGGAAGGCCTGAAAAAACTCTTTCAGGTGCGCACCATCCACACGGACCTGGGCTTTTTGGATAGCTTCTTGACCCCGGAGTTCGCCTTAAGGCAGAGGCTAATCTCCCCTGAGGACCTCCCCCGGTTCGCCGAGGCCAAACAGGCCCTCCTCTTCCGCCTCACCAACGCCGGCTACCCCATCGTGGAGCTGGTGGATGCCAACTATGGGAATCGCGGGGAACTTCTTTTGGAACACGCCTACGAGGGGGTGGGGCTGGACCTCAAAAAGACCAAGGCGGTGCTGGAGAACCTGCACCGCCTCTGGGGCCGGCCCGTGCACCTGAAAACGGTGGTGGAAGGCAAGGAAGCCTTGCTCTCGGCAGGGGCTTAGCGCAAAACCCTAAGGTACCCCAGAAGCAAGGCCTCGGAAAGCTCCCCCATGTGCCGGGCCACCAGCCGCCCTTCCCGGTCAAAGAAGAAGGTGGTGGGGAGGCCCTGGGTCTTCAGGGCCTGGGAAAGCTGGGTTTCCGGGTCCAAAAGGACCCATTCGGGGGCCAGCTTCTGCTCCTCCAAAAAGCTCCGCACCACCGCTGGCCCCTCCCCTTGGCTCACGAAGGCGAAGCGCACCTCGGGATTTTCCTGGCTCAGGCGCACCATCATGGGAAGCTCCCGCCGGCAAGGGGGGCACCAGGTGGCCCAAAGGTTTAGGACCAAGGGCTTCCCGCGGAAATCCTGGAGGCTGACCGGGGTACCCCCGAGGGTGGCCAGGGTGACCGAGGGCAACCGCACCTCCTCCCCCCCTCCCTTCCTCTGCACCAGGAAAACCCCGAAGACCAAGCCCGCCGCCAACGCGGAGAACAGGGCATACCGCCAAAGGTTTTTGGGCAGTGCCATCAGCGTGTACCCTCCCGCAGCCAGGATACCCCACACGGGGCTAAACCCCCCTTGCCAGATGTAAAGGGCGGAAAGGGGATCCCGGGCAAATACCGAGGCGTTTTCCAGGACGAAACCCAGCCGCGCCCCCACCAAGCCCAGGAGGATGGCGTTATAGGCCCAAGGGCCAAGCCTGCGGTCCACCTTCCGGGCCCAGGCCTCCGCCAGGAGCACCATGGCCAAAAGGGCCAGGAAGACCTGAAACCTGGCCCAGGGGATGGCAAAAGGCCCGATCTGGAAAGCATCCATCTAGCGAACCAAGGGGAAGCCCGCCCTTTCAATGGCCAAAACCCCTCCCTCCAGGTTGTAGAGGTTGGTGTACCCCTTCCGCTTCAAGTATTCCGCCGCTTGGCGGCTGCGGTTGCCGCTACGGCAATAGAGGTACACGGGCTTGTCCTTGGGCAGGGTGTCCCCCCACTGGGCGATGGCCTCCACGGGCAGGTTGATGGCCCCGGGCACGTGCCCCCCAGCGAACTCCTGGGGGGTACGTACGTCCACGATCACCGCCCCCCTCTCCACCGCCTGGTAGAGCTCCTCGGGACCCACATTGGTGTAGCTCCCCTTGGGCCCACAGGCGGCCAGAGCCCAGAGGGCGAAAAGACCTATGAGCGCGCGCCGGGTCATGCTAGGCGCTCACCCCCACCGCCTTGCGGATGGCCTGCAGGAACTGGGAAAGGGGCTGGGCCCCAAGAACCCGTTCCTTGCCGTGGTTCACGATGGTGTCGGGAACGCCGTGGATGTGGTAGCGGCTGGAGAGCTCGGGGAACTCGTTGGCCTCGATCATCTCGCCCCACACCTTGGGGGAAGCGTAGGCCATGCGGTGGGCGGTGCGCACCGCCTGGGGGCAGTAGGGGCAGGTGGGGGTGACGAAGACCTGGAGCACCACCTCCTCGGGGAGGTTGTTGAGCTCCTGGACCACGTTCTCCGGCAGGCCGTGGCCATCGCGGCCCAGCATCTCAATGTCCTCGAGGAGGCTGGCGAACTCATACCCTGCCGGAATCCCCCGGTAGCGCAGGTTGATGGCCTCTGAACCCTTCTCCCGCAGGATCAGGGTAGGGGGAGCCTCCACCCGGTATTCCTTGGCCTTCTCCTTCCCCTCCGGGGTGGCCAGGTCGTAGACCACCAGGTGCAGCCTAGGGGAGAGACCCGCCAGTTCCTCCAGAAGCTGCTTGGTCTCCTTGCAGTAGAGGCAGGGCTCCTTCCCCGGGGCGATCAGGGTGGAGGTATCGGTGAAAAGCACCAGCTCCACGTCCCGCTCTAGGTTGGCAAGCCGCTCGCGTACAATCTCCTGTTCCTTGGGTCCCAGTAGCGCCATCGTATCCTCCCGGATACCCCTATCGGGGTACATCCTTTCACCACTATAGCAAAGAAGGGACGCCAGGAGAATGTGCCCATTATCTCCATCCCCCGCTTGACCCATATACCCCATATGGGTATACTGCAGACCGTGGGGGCAGATGTCCCTGTCTGGAGGTGAAACATGGTTTTCCGCCAAGTCTACGAAGAAGGTCTAGCCCAGATGAGCTACTTCCTCGGTTGCGCCGCCACGGGGGAGGCCTTGGTGGTGGACCCCAAGCGGGACATTGACACCTACCTGGAGATGGCCCAGAGCTTCGGCATGCGCATCGTGGCCGTGGCCGAGACCCACATCCACGCCGACTACCTCTCGGGGGCCAGGGAACTGGCCAAGGCCACGGGAGCCACCCTCTACCTTTCCGACGAGGGGGATGAGAACTGGAAGTACCAGGGGTTGGAGGGCTTCAGCTACGTCCTCCTCAAGGATGGGGACGAGTTTAAGGTGGGGAATATTCGGGTCAAGGCCGTGCACACCCCTGGGCACACCCCGGAGCACATCTCCTTCCTGGTGGCCGATGGGGCCGTCACCGATGAGCCTCTCCTTTTCCTCACCGGGGACTTCGTCTTTGTGGGGGACATTGGCCGGCCGGACCTTCTAGAGGAAGCCGCAGGCATCAAGGGCACCGCTTTGCCCGGGGCCAAGCGCATGTTCCAAAGCCTCAAGGAGAAGTTCCTGACCCTTCCCGACCACGTCCAGGTCTGGCCCGGGCACGGGGCGGGTTCCGCCTGCGGCAAGGCCCTGGGGGCCCTTCCCGCCACCACCGTGGGCTACGAAAGGCGGTACGCCTGGTGGGCGGGGTACCTGGACCGAAACGACGAGGAAGGCTTTGTCAAGGCTCTGCTGGAAGGCCAGCCGGAGGCCCCCACCTACTTCAAGGAGATGAAGCGGCTCAACCGGGATGGCATGCCCATCCTGGGGGGCATCCCTCACCCGGGCCGCCTCACCAAGGCGCAGTTTGAGCGCTACCTGGCAGAGGGGGCTATTCTGGTGGACACCCGGGACAAGTTCGCCTTTGCGGGCGGGCACCTCCGGGGGGCCATCAACATCCCTGCGGGCAAGAACTTCTCCACCTGGGCGGGGTGGCTTCTGCCCTATGAGCGGCCCCTCATCCTCCTGGCCCACCCTTCCGAGGTGGAGGCCCTGACCCGGGCCCTGATCCGCATCGGCCTGGACGAGGTGGTGGGGTACATCCCGGGCCTCGAGGGCTACGCCGACGGGGAACTGGAAACCGTGCCCCAGATTACCGCCAAGGAGGCCCATGCCCTCTGGCAAAAGGGCGAGGCGGTGATCCTGGACGTGCGGGGCCGGGACGAGTACCTGGCCGGGCACATCCCCGGGGCCATGAACATCCACGCGGGCCGCGTCCTGGCCCACCTGGACAAGCTTCCCCAGGACAAGCCCCTCATCGTTCACTGTGTGGGCGGGGACCGCTCCAGCACCGCCATCAGCGCCCTCTTGTCCCATGGCTTTAAGAACGCCCTCAACCTCACCGGGGGGATCAAGGCCTGGCAGGAGGCGGGCTTCCCGGTGGTGAGGGGGGAGGAGCTGGTCCAAGCGTGAGTAGCCCGCTGGGGAGCTGGGGCCATACCCCGGTTCCCCAGGGCATCTAGGGGAGGCCAACCATGTACGAAGCGCAAGTCAAGGACCTAAGCCCAGAAGATGCCAAAGAGCTTTACGACCAAGGTGTGCCCTTCATAGACGTGCGGGAGGTGGAGGAGTACGCCCAGGCCCGGATCCCGGGGGCGGGCCTCCTCCCCCTTTCCGAGTTCATGGCCCGCTATGGGGAGATCCCCAAGGACCGGCCTGTGGTCCTCTACTGCCGCACGGGAAACCGCTCTTGGCAAGCGGCCGCCTGGCTTTCCGCCCAAGGTTACGGGAACATCTACAACTTAGAAGGGGGGATTGTTCGCTGGTACCGCTCAGGCCTTCCCGTGGACACCACCCCGGTGGAGGTGGGCTACGCCGCCACCCCCTACCAGGAAGTGGGCCCCCATGAGGCGGAAAAACTCTTGCAGGAGGCCCTGGTGGTGGATGTCCGGGAGCCTTGGGAGTACGCGGAAGGGCATGTGCCCGGGGCCATCAACATTCCCCTCTCCTCCCTGCCGCAACGCCTGGCCGAGCTTCCCCAGGACCGGCCCATCCTCCTGGTCTGCAACTCCGGCAACCGCTCGGGGGTGGCGGCGGACTTCCTGGTAGGTCAGGGCTTCCCGGGGGACAAGGTGTTCAACCTCGAGGGCGGCACCTACGCCTGGATGGGAGCAGGCCTCCCGGTGGAGCGATGATCCTCGCCCTGATCGGAGCCCTTCTCATAGGGCTTTCCTTGGGCCTTTTGGGTTCGGGGGGGTCCATCCTCACGGTGCCCGTCTTGGTCTACCTCCTGGGCGAACCTCCCAAACAGGCCATCGCCGAAAGCCTCCTCATCGTGGGGGGGATCGCCCTTTTGGGGGCGATCCCCTACGCCCTCAGGGGTCTTGTGGATGGGCGCAACGTGCTCTTCTTTGGCCTTCCGGGCATGGCGGGCACCTACCTGGGAGCCTGGCTTTCCCGCTTCGTCTCCGGGGAGGTGCAGCTTCTCACCTTCGCCATGGTGATGCTCCTAGCCGCCTACTCCATGGCCCGGCCCACCCCCTTATCCTCGGCCAAAAGGGCCCCCCGCAAAGCCTGGAAGGTGGTCCTGGATGGCCTAGCCGTGGGAGCCCTTACCGGATTTGTAGGCGTGGGGGGAGGGTTTCTCATCGTCCCCGCCTTGGTCCTCCTGGGGGGGCTTCCCATGCACCTGGCGGTGGGCACAAGCCTTCTCATCATCGCCCTTAAATCCTTCACCGGCTTCTACAAGTACCTGCACCTCCTGCCCCAGTACGGCCTAGGGGTGGACTACCCCGTGGCCCTTCTCTTCATCGCCGTGGGCACCCTGGGGAGTTTTTGGGGTGGGCGGCTTGCCGTGCGCCTGCCCCAGGAGAGCCTGAGGCGGGGCTTCGCCCTTTTCCTGGTGGTCATGGGGGTTTTCATCCTGGGCCAGAACCTGGTCCAGGGACATTAGACTAAAGGGGTGCCCTTCCGCACCCTCCTGGCCATCCA
>NZ_CALLUR010000053.1:0-5996 GCF_938010445.1 uncultured Thermus sp. | reverse complement strand
GGAGGTGTTTGCCGAGGTCCTTAAGGGTTGGCCGGAGGCCTGTTTCCGGGGGCCTTGGGGCGAGCTTCGCATTCTCTTTGGGGAGGTGGAGGCGCTGGAACTTCCCCGGGATTGGGCCACGGCGGTCTACCTGGATCCTTTTAGCCCTCGGGCAAATCCCGGGCCCTGGTCTTTCCCTGTTCTGAGGAAGCTGCACCGGGCTTTGCGGCGTGGCGGCAGGCTGGCCACCTACTCCGCCCAAGGGGCCTTCCGCCGGAACCTTAAGGCGGCGGGGTTTGCCCTTCACCGGGTGCCGGCTTTGGGGAAGCGGGAGTGGACGGTGGGAATCGCCTTAAAAGCTCCTCCCGGGTGAGGTAGGTGAGCTCTACCCGGGCCTGTTTAGGGTTGGGGAGCTCCCCACGGTAGAGCCAGTGGAACCAGGTGCTGCTCAAGGTGGCCACAAAATGGGGCCAGGGGGGTAGGGGATGGGTGTTAAAACCAAAGAGCCTACTCCCCTGGGCCAGGTGGCTGTAGCCATAGACCAGGCGCACCTCCGGGTCCTCGGCTACGAGGAAGGCCGCTTTTCTTAAGCTCTCCCGCATGTAGCGGATGGCCTCCAAGGGAGTGAGCTCCATGGCCCGCTGGCTTTCCAGATGGAGTTCAAAGGCGGGTATTCCCCGGGAAAGGCCTGGGAGGTCGGGGCCGGGAAAGGGCTTTCGCTCCAGCCGGAGGAGGTCAAAGGGGCCGTATCCTGCCCGTACCACCTGATGCCTGGTGTTGTACCGTTCCTCAAACCCCTGCAGGCCACGGATGAGGGCCAGCCTGGGGGTGAGGGGCCTGGGGGCAAGCCCGTCCAGGGTGACCGGCTCGTATCCAAGGTGGAGGATCTGGGGCAGCACCCGTTCCAGGAGCTTAAGCGTGCGCTTTGGGCCATCGTGGAGAAGCACGATGGATCCGGGGCGCAGGTAGTAAAGCAGGCGTTCTGCCAGGGCCTCAGGGAAGTGGTTTAACCAGTCCTTGCTTTCCAGGTCCCACAGGGCTACGCGCTTGCCCAGTAACCGGGCAAAAATGCGGGTAAAAGGGGTGTGGAGGCCATGGGGTGGCCGGTAATAGCGGCCCGGATTCCGGCGCATGTGTTCCCATTCCAGCCAGGGTAGGAAAAGTTTCCAGGCTTGGTGCCATTCCCCGTGGTCCTCTATCTGGTGTCCTTCCCGCCTTATGGCCTCCACCAGGTCTGGCCGGGCCCGGGCCTTTTCCCCGGTGAGGAAAAAGGTGGCCTTAACCCCATGCCTGCGGAGTACCTCAAGCAGGGCCTCGGTCCTTTCGGAGGGGCCATCGTCAAAGGTGAGGGCGATCTTGGGGGTGCGCCTCGAGGCGTGGGCATAGGCCCCGAGGCCCAGGAAGCGAAAGAGCAAATCGGAAAGGCCATACAGGAGAAGGACTAGGCCAAGGGCTAGTTCCATCGCACCCTCCAAAAGAGAAAGGCGTAAAGGAGGCTAAGCAGGAAGAAGACGGCGCTTCCGGCCAGCAAGGGAGCCTTGATCCCAAAGGACTCCCAAAGCACACCCCCCACGGCAGGTCCCAGGGCGATGCCCAATCCCTCTGCGGTCATCAAGCCTCCCCAGATGGCGGCCCGGTTTTCCTGGGGGAGGTTCTTGGCCAGGAATCCGTTCCAGCCGGGAAGGAACAGGCTGTAGCCCACCCCTGCCAGGCTTACCAAGATCACAAGCTCTAGGAAGCTGGGAGCAAAGGCAAGCCGGAGCATGACGAGGCCGAGGAGGAGGAGTCCCCCCACCAGGGCCAAACGGTAGCCCTTGCGGTCCACCTGCCTTCCCGTTACGGGGAGGAGGCCAAAGGCCAGGGCTCCCCCATAGAGGAGAAGTCCTCCCAAGGCGATGGGCTCTAGGGCAAGTTCCTCCTTGGCAAGGCGAAGGATGAATAGGGAAACCAAGGCGGGGGCGAAGGTTTGGCCAAAGGCTGCGGGCAGGAAGAGCAAGAGGCGCCGGAAGGGGTATGGCTCCCGCACGGCTTGGGGAAGCGGGATGCGAAAGGGGAAGAGGCTTAAGGCAAGGAGGAGGACCACGCCTTGGGTGGCTAGGAGCAGGGTGAGCGCAGCCTCGGGTTCCTTCTGGGCCACCTGCCCCACCCCCACCAAGCCGATGCCCACCCAAGGCATCACCAAGGTTAGGGTAAAGGAAAGAGCCCTGGCTTCCCGGCCAGGCACGGCGATGCGGCTGGCTAGGGTCATAAGTCCGGGGTATAGGGTGGACAGGCTAAGCCCCCAGAGGATGACCAGCCCCCATAGGAGCCAACCCGTTTGCGCCAGGGGGGTAAGGAGGAGGGTCAGGAAGCCGGTAAGGGCGGCCAGGCTTACGGTGCGGCCAAAGCCCACCCTTTCCGCCAGGAGTCCGCCAAAGGTTTTGGACAGGTTTTCCGAGAGTTGGTGGAAGGTGAAGGCAAGGGTAAAGGTGGCAGGGCCAAGCCCCAGGTGCTCGGGCGCATAAAAGGGGAGGAGGCCGGCAAAGTAGCCGCTACGCACCCCCTCCATAAGGCCTACGGCAAGGACCAGGCGCAGGAATACGGGAAGCCCCTCCCTGGCCCACGGCAGATAACGAAACACGCTAAAGTATACCCGTGCGCATCAGCGTGGTGATCCCGGCCCACAACGAAGAGACCCTATTGCCAGGAGCCTTGCAAGCGGTTTTGCAGCAAACCTTGCCTCCTTTTGAGGTGATCGTGGTGGACAATGCCTCCACCGACCGCACGCGGGAGGTGGCAGAGGCGCTTGGGGTGCGGGTGGTGTACTGTGCCAGGAAAGGGGTGGCCTATGCCCGCCAGGCGGGACTTCTGGCGGCCCGGGGGGAATGGGTGGCCATGACCGATGCCGATTCCCTGCCCCTTCCCACGTGGCTTCAGAGCCTGGCCCGCCATGCGGAAGGCGCAGTGGCCCTCTACGGACCCTTGCGCTTTTATGGGGTTTCGCCTTGGGCGGCCGTGGTTTCCGAGTGGGGCTACCGGGCCTTCCTGAACCTGATGGCCTTCCTGGGAAGACCCAATCTGGCCGGGGCCAACATGATGTTCCTGAAGGAGGCCGCCTTGAGGGTGGGAGGGTTCCCGGAGGTGGAGGCTAGGGAGGATGTGCTTTTAGGCTGGAGGCTTCGCCAAATAGGGAACGTGCGGTATGTGCCCCAAGCCTTGGTCCTAACCTCTCCTAGAAGGTTAAAGGGGGGTTGGGGAAGGTTTTTGGCCCAACAGCTTAGAAATCTCTTGGGTGATCCTCGAGGGTACTTCGGGGAAGACGGGGGAAGGGAAAGATAAGCCTCTGGGGTTCCACCCGCAGAATCTCATTGGCTTCGTCATACACGGCGACAATCCTCTCGGCGATTCGCTCCGCAGACCGCTCCATA
This sequence comes from uncultured Thermus sp., assembly GCF_938010445.1. Taxonomy (NCBI): domain Bacteria; kingdom Thermotogati; phylum Deinococcota; class Deinococci; order Thermales; family Thermaceae; genus Thermus; species uncultured Thermus sp. The sequence goes on along the minus strand of NZ_CALLUR010000053.1, from coordinate 2,610 downwards.
GCCCAGGCCCGTGCTTGTAAGCTGAAATGCCGGCGTTTGTCCTCATCCCGCAGGAGATCCAAGGCCTTTTCCGCCAGGGCCCGGTAGTCACCCGGAGGCACCAGGTACCCGGTTTTCCCCTCCACCACGCCCTCCAGGACCCCCTCGGCGCCCACGGCCACCACGGGTACCCCCATGGCTTGGGCCTCCCAGATGACCAGCCCCTGGGTTTCGGTCTCGCTGGCGAACAGAAAGACCTCCGCCATCCGATAGTACCCGCCGATAGATCGGTAGGGCACGGTGCCCAAGAAGCGCACCCGGTCTTCTATGCCCAACTGGACCGCCAGGCGCTTTAGGCTTTCCAGTTCCGGCCCCTCGCCTATGTGCGCCAGGAGAACATCCTCTTCCCGGGCCATCTCGGCTACAGCCTTGAGGACCACATCAAAGGATTTTTCCTTGCCTAGCCGGCCCACGGTGATGAGCCGCCTTTTGCCCTCCGGCCAGGGGGAGGGTGAGGGAAGGGGCGCTTCCTCCAGAATGCGGTTGTCAATCCCTGTGGGAATGACCCGGATGGGCCTTTGGATGCCGTAGCCCTCCGCCAAGCGCTTGACTGGCTCCGTGGGGGCGATGACCACCTCCACCCGGTTGTAAAAGGCCTTGGCGAGCCTCGGGATGATGCCCGTGTATTTGTCCAGTATGGCTAGCCCGGGAACGTAATGGGCGTACTTCTCGTAGTGGGTGTGGAAGGTGGAAACATGGGGCAGGTTTTTGTTGCGGGCGATCCTTAGGCCCCATACTCCCAGGGTTAAGGGGGTGTGGGTGTGGATGAGCTCAAACTCCGTGGGCAGGTGGCGCGAAGTGGGTAGGGCGATCTGCTGCCCCTCGTAAAAGGGGTAGGGCAGGGAGGGAACCCGGACCACGCCTTCTTCCCGTTCAGGGGCTTCCGGGTGATGGGGAGCCACCACCCAGGCCTCGTGCCCCATTCGCCGGAGCTCCCTTAGGAGAAGGTACACGCTGGTGGTCACCCCGTTGGGGTTGGGGAAGTAGACGTCGGTGAAAAGGCCTACGCGGTAGAGGCGCATGCCAATCTAGCTTACCTCAGGGTTCTCCAGTTGGTTACGTATGTGTTGAGCAGTGCCGGTGATTCCGCCTGGGGGTCCGATGCGACATTTGCCTTCTTGGCTAGCCCGAACATAGGCTTCCTGAGCGTTGAGTAGGAAAAGGACTTCGGCGGCTATCCTATGTGGGTCGGCTTCGGTCAGGCGAAGAGCTGGGCCTAAGAGCCTCTTTTGTCGGCGGGCGAAGGCCCGGGTGTACTGGGGACCGGGTGTGGGGAAACCTACGATGGGAATGCCCAAGCCTGCAGCTTGCTCGCTAGCGGTTCCCGCGGTGGATAGGGCGAGGACGCTGCGGTGGAGGATGGCGGAGAAGGCCCCCCGAAGAACCCAGGCGGCCTTACCCGCCTTGGTGAGACGGAGGGTGGAGGCGTCTTCTTCCTGGGCCTGCCAACCGGGTAAGGGAGGAAGGGCGTTCCATGCCTTAGCCCAGGCCACCACAGGGGTTAAGGGAACGCGTAGGCTGGCTTCCAGCATAAGGGGTAGACTGAAAGTTTCATCTCCTCGAGTCCCCGGGATAAGGGCCATAACTGGAGCCTCGCCCACCAAAGGGTCGAGGTCACGCTCAGGGGGAGGCAGAAGGTCCATGGCGAAGCTACCGTACCAGTACGCATGATGGACCCCTAGGCGCTTAAGGCGTTCCAGGCTTTTTAGGTCACGCACGAAAACAGCCTTCACCGAGCGATGAAGAAGCCGTTCGTAGGGGGTGAAGTCGCTTCCTCCCCAGTCTAGTGCCAACTCCAAGAAGGACGCGTTTTCCAAGTAGTATGCAGAAACAAGGGGATTGACGTGAAAGACGGGAGCGCCCTTTGCCGCCAAGAGGCCTACGGTTAAGGCGTACGCATCTCCTACTACTATCACCGCATCAACCAAAAGGGAGCGCGCTGTCCGCCACTGAGCAAGGGTCATGGAGATAAAGCCTGCCTTGAGGTCTGCTAGGAGGTTTTGCCAACTACCGAAGATGAAGCCACCCGAAGGCATTGATTTACGTGGCCCGAGGATTGCCTGGGCTATTCCCACGTATGCGTTCCCCTGACCCACTAGGGGTAAGGCTAGGATTTCCTTTCCTGAACCTAGATGTTGGGCTATGCGGGCTCCGATGGCATCCTCGGTGGGACCGTTGGAGACAAAAACTATTTTCATACGGAGTTCACCTCGGTGTGGCTTGATCTACTGAGGATCAGGGACCGCGTAGCCTTCCCCGTGGCAGGAACCAACACGTTGCCATTATAGGTCGGGCATTGCCTTTGACTTAGTATAAAATGGCTCACATGGAACTAGGTCTGGTGACCGATACCGCTGCGGACCTTTCCCCCAGGATCCTGGACGAGGCCGTGGGCGCCGTCCCCATATATGTCCACAGAACCGAGTGGAACGAGGGCTTAAAGAAAAGCCTGGAGGGGGCTTTGCGCCTGGAAAAGGGGCGTATCACGCGAAGCGGGGCCACCATCGCCGCCAACGTGGGCCTCGGGGCTATAGCCATCCACGCCTACTCGCTAGAATAGGCAAAGGGTGC
>NZ_CALLUR010000052.1:0-25071 GCF_938010445.1 uncultured Thermus sp. | reverse complement strand
GCTGAAGTTAGTCATGGTGGGGGACGGTCCCTTAAGGGCAGAGGTGGAGAGGGAGGTAAGGGATTGGGGAATCGGGGAACGGGTCCTCCTCTTGGGCGCTAGGGAGGCTAGGGAGGTCCTTCCGGCCTTCGATGTTCTCCTCATGACCAGCCGCTATGAGGGATTTCCCTATGTGGTCCTCGAGGCCTTCGCCCTTTCCATACCTATCGTCTCCGCCCCTACCCCGGGGCTAGGGGAGTGGCTGAGAGAGCACGGGGCCCTCGTGGCAGAAAAGGCGCATCCCGACGCACTTGCTGCTGCTCTGGAAAAGGCCTTGCTCGCCCATACTCAACCGCCTACTTGGAATCAGGAATGGTCATCGGAAAGAATGGTGGAGAAAACCCTAGCACTCTACCAAACTATCCTTTAACCCTTGCCGAGCTCTGTTTATCAGCCAGAACCCCAAAGGTCTACTCCCACGTGTCAGCTATATATAGTTGCCGATCACGCGACCTTGGGCGCCTTCCCTTTCCCAAAGGGCCACAGCCCTGGCTGCAAGGCATGTTTGGGGCAAAGCTTCCAAAGGAACGGCACGGGGACCTCCGCCACCAAACAAGGCTTTGCGGCCTCCCTTTTAAAGGAGAAGTGAGGACCAACTGGCACATTGCCCTAAGGCACGCCTTCCAAAGGCTTGCGCCGCTCAGCCGGAGTCTCCTCTGAGGCTAGATGCAGCCAGGGAGCCAGGCAGCTTGATCCAGGGTACCCTTCAATCGCCTAGGACCAGGGCCCCGCTGGAGGGAGGTTCCCCTGGCCATACGACTTTGGCAACGGACTAGACACCAACCCTTCCTCCTGGTCCCCAAACACCCTTTCCACCCAAAGAGGGCCAAAGTTCTCCTCCTGCTCCAGGCGCACCCGCCCCAAGCGAAAGGCCTCCAAGAGGGCGGCGAAGCCCATGGCCCGCTCCCCCCAAGTCCTTAGGGGAAACCGGTGGAAGGGAAGGCGCCCCCGCAGGAAGGCCTGGATCCGGGCCCAGGCCTCCATGAGGCCAAAGGGCTCCTGGCCCAGGGCCAGGACAGCCCTTCGATAGGGCCTTGCCGCCTCGACCAAGGCCCTTGGGGGAAGGCGGAGGGCGGGCTTGGGAAGGGGGGGCGGGGAGACGGGGATGAGCCGGGAGCGCTTCTCAAGCCGTTTCTGCAAAAAGGCCACGGTCTCGGAAAGGTCCAAAAGCACCTGCACCAAGGGGGCTTCCTCCCCTTCCTCCTTGGGGACCAGGGCCTTTTGTGGGGAGAGCTTCAGCAGCAAAAGCTCAGCCAGGAGGGGAAGGAGCTCGCTCCTGGGCCTCAGGTCCTCCGGCACCTGGGCCAAGGCCTGCTCCACCACCAGGAGAAGGGGTATGGCCCTTGGGGAAAGGCGGCCCCGCCTGAGGGCCTCCCGGAGCTCCCAAGGGGTGCCGGAAAAACCGGGGAACTCCAGCCGGATCACCGGTACACCGGGCGCTTGGCGGGAAGGAGGAGGCCCACCTTTTCCCGCACCTCCTCCATGGTGGCCTGGGCCACGGCCCGGGCCCGCTTGGCCCCATCCAAGAGGGCGTCCATCACGTAGTCGGGGTCCTTCTTGAGGGCCTCGGCCCGCTCCCGGATGGGCCTGAGGACCTTCATCATCTCCTCAAAGAGGATCTTCTTCACCGTCAGGGTGCCGATCCCCGCTTTCCGGTACTCCTCCTTTAAGGCCTCCACCAGCTCCTTGGGGGCGAAGTAGGAAAGGTAGGTGAAGACCACGGTCCGCCCCGGGTCCCCGGGGTCGGAAAGGCGGATGCGCTGGGGGTCATCGGGAAGGTGGCGGATCTTCTCCCAGATGCTCCCCTCGTCCTCCAGAAGGCCGATGGTGTTTCCCAAGGATTTGCTCATCTTGGCCTTGCCGTCAATGCCCGGCACCCGGGGGGCCTCGGGGTTGAGGAGGGCCTCTGGCTCGGGGAAGGTCTCCCCAAAAAGGGCGTTGAAGCGGCGGGCGATCTCCCGGGTGAGCTCAATGTGCTGCACCTGGTCCTCCCCCACCGGGACGGTATCCGCCTTGTAGATGAGGATATCCGCCGCCTGGAGCACGGGGTACATGAGAAGCCCGCTCCACACCGCCTCCTGCTTGGCGGCCTTGTCCTTGAACTGGGTCATGCGGGTGAGGTCCCCCAAGGGGGTGATGGTGGTGAAGACCCAGGAGAGCTCCGTGTGCTCGGGCACGTGGGACTGGACAAAGAGGGTGACCTTCTCCGGGTTGAGGCCGGCGGCCATGTTCACCAGGGCCGCTTCAAAGGTGCGCCGGGCCAGGGTGCTGGGGTCGTAGGCCAGGGGATTCGTGAGGGCGTGGTAGTCCACGATGCAGAAGAAGGCCTCCCGCCCTAGCCTTTCCCCCAGCTCCACCCACTGCTTGATGGCCCCCAGGTAGTTGCCGATGTGGATCTCCCCCGAGGGCTGGATGCCGGAAAGAACCCGCGTCATGGCCTTAAGAATAGCAAAAACCCCGCCTGAGCGGGGCCTTTTGGTGCCGGGGGCGGGACTTGAACCCGCACGTCCGTGAGGACACACGACCCTGAATCGTGCGCGTCTACCAATTCCGCCACCCCGGCAGACGCAAGGGTTATTGTACGGAAGGGCCCTATCCCCGTCAAGCCCTAGGGCAAAAGGGGACCACCGCCAGGGAGCATGAGGCGGTGTTGATGCCTGCCTTAAGCTCCTGGCGCAAGGCCAAAAGTTCAGCACTGATTCCCTGGCACAGGCGGTCCATGCGGGTTTCCCGGGCGCGAACCCGTCAAGATAGCCCCATCGGGGCTGACCCCGGGAGGGTGGCCATCGCCCCTTCCACAGTCCCTTCCCGCCCGTAGGGGCGCTCCGTGGTCATCTTCACTCTAGGCTAGCCCAGGCCTTGACCCCTGGGCCCAAGGGGCGTAGGCTATAGGGCAATGCGGCGGGGCTTCCTGCTAGACCTAGGCCGGGCGGGCCCGGTTTAGGGAAGCCCTGTTGCCTTCCCCCGGGCCCAAGGACCCGGGGGGTTTTCATAAGGGAGGGAGCATGGGGAAAACGCTTTACGAGAAGGTTTGGGAAGCCCACGAGGTGCGTAAGCTGAAAAGCGGACAGAGCCAGCTTTTCATAGACCTCCACCTCCTCCACGAGGTGACCAGCCCCCAGGCCTTCGGGATGCTTAGGGACCTGGGCCTTAGGGTACGCTACCCCCACCGCACCTTCGCCACCGTGGACCACATCGTCCCCACCCACGACCGCACCGAGCCCTTCCAGGACCCCTTGGCCCAGAGCATGCTGGAGGCCCTTAGGGAGAACACAAAGGAGCACGGAATCACCTTCTTTGACCTGGGAAGCGGGAACCAGGGCATCGTGCACGTGATCGGCCCCCAGCTGGGCCTCACCCAGCCGGGGATGACCATCGCCTGCGGGGACTCCCACACCTCCACCCACGGGGCCTTCGGGGCCGTGGCCTTTGGCATCGGCACCAGCCAGGTGCGGGACGTCCTGGCCACCCAGACCCTGGCGGCAAGGAAGCTGAAGGTACGGCGTATCAACATAGAAGGGAAGCTTGCCCCCGGGGTCTACGCCAAGGACGTGATCCTGCACATCATCCGCCACCTGGGGGTAAAGGGGGGACTGGGCTACGCCTACGAGTATGGGGGAAGCACGGTGGAGGCCATGGACATGGAAAGCCGCATGACCCTTTGCAACATGTCCATTGAAGGTGGGGCCCGCATCGGCTACGTGAACCCCGACGAGACCACTTTCGCCTACCTCGAGGGCCGCCCCTATAGCCCCAAGGGCGCGGAGTGGGAGGAGGCCAAAAGGCGCTGGCGGGCCATGGCCTCCGACCCCGATGCCACCTATGATGACGTGGTCACCTTCCGGGCGGAGGAGATCCCCCCCACGGTGACCTGGGGCATCAACCCAGGGCAGGCCGTACCCATTGATGGCCGCATTCCCCTTCTGGAGGAGCTTTCCCCCGAGGAGCGGCCCTTGGCCGAGGAGGCCTTGGCCTACATGGGCCTTAGGCCGGGGCAGCCCATCAAAGGGGTGCCCATCCAGGTGGCCTTCATCGGCAGCTGCACCAACGCCAGGCTTTCCGACCTCCGCGAGGTGGCCCGCCACCTGAAGGGCCACAAGGTGAAGAAGGGGGTGCGGGCCCTGGTGGTGCCGGGCTCGGAGTGGGTGGCCAAAAGGGCGGAGGAGGAGGGCATCGCCGAGGTCTTCCGGGAGGCGGGGTTTGAGTGGCGCAACCCAGGGTGCTCCATGTGCTTGGCCATGAACCCGGACCGCCTGCAAGGGGACGAGCTGGCGGCCAGCTCCTCCAACCGCAACTACAAGGGAAGGATGGGAAGCCCAAAGGGGCGCACGGTGCTCATGAGCCCCCTGATGGTGGCGGCGGCGGCGGTGACGGGAGAGATCGCCGACGCCCGGGAAGTCTTTGGGATTGGGAGGTAGGCCATGCTGGAGAAGTTCACGGTGATCCGCGGCCGGGCGGTGCCCCTTAGGGGCGAGGACATTGACACGGACCGCATCATCCCCGCCCGCTTCATGAAGGTGCTCACCTTTGAGGGGCTGGGGAAGTACCTCTTCTACGATGAGCGTTTTGACGAGAAGGGGAACCCTAAGCCCCATCCCCTCAACGACCCCCGCTACCAAGGGGCCAGCATCCTCTTGGTGGAGGCGGGCTTCGGCTCCGGAAGTAGCCGGGAGCACGCTCCCCAGGCCATCAAGCGGGCGGGGTTTAGGGCCATCATCGGGGAAAGCTTTGCGGAAATCTTCTTTGGCAACGCCACGGCCATTGGTCTCCCCTGCGTGACCTTGGCCCCTGAGGACCTGGCGGTCCTCTTCCAGGCGGTGGAGGAGGACCCGGCCCTGGAGGTGGAGGTGGACCTGGTCAGCAAGGAGGTGCGCTTCGGCGGGCGCACCGCTCCCCTCTTCATCCTCGAGGAGGCCCGGGAGGCCTTGGTGGAAGGCCTCTGGGACCCCATCGGAGAGCTCCTGCAAGCCGGGGAACTTCTGGACCAGTTTGACCGCCGCCTTCCCTACCCCAGGAGGTCGGAGTGAGGATTGCGGTTTTGCCGGGGGATGGCATCGGCCCCGAGGTGACCGAGGCCGCCCTAAAGGTCCTTAAGGCCCTGGACGAGGCCCATGGGCTGGGCCTCACCTACCAGGTTTACCCCTTTGGGGGGGCCGCCATAGACCAGCTGGGCGAGCCCTTCCCCGAGGCCACGCAAAGGGGGGTGGAGGCGGCCCAGGCGGTGCTTTTGGGAAGCGTGGGGGGACCTAAATGGGACAACCTTCCCCGCAGGATCCGCCCCGAGACGGGGCTTCTGGCCCTCAGGAAAAGCCAGGACCTTTTCGCCAACCTGCGCCCCGCCAAGGTTTTCCCCGGGCTGGAGCGGCTTTCGCCCCTCAAGGAGGAGATCGCCCGCGGGGTGGACGTGCTCATCGTGCGGGAGCTCACCGGAGGGATCTACTTCGGGGAGCCCCGGGGGATGTCGGAGGCCGAGGCCTGGAACACCGAGCGCTACAGCAAGCCCGAGGTGGAACGGGTGGCCCAGGTGGCCTTTGCCGCGGCCCAGAAGCGAAGGAGGCACGTGACCAGCGTGGACAAGGCCAACGTGCTGGAGGTGGGGGAGTTCTGGCGCAAGACGGTGGAGGAGGTCCACCAGGCCTACCCGGAGGTTTCCCTGGAACACCAGTACGTGGACGCCATGGCCATGCACCTGGTGAAAAACCCGGCCCGCTTTGACGTGGTGGTGACGGGGAACATCTTCGGGGATATCCTCTCCGACCTGGCCTCGGTGCTCCCTGGCTCCTTGGGGCTTCTGCCTTCCGCCTCCTTGGGCCGGGGCACCCCGGTGTTTGAGCCGGTGCATGGCTCCGCCCCCGACATCGCCGGCAAGGGGATCGCCAACCCCACCGCCGCCATCCTCTCCGCGGCCATGATGCTGGAGCACGCCTTCGGCCTGGTGGAGCTGGCCCGTCAGGTGGAAGGGGCCGTGGCGAGGGCGCTCCTCGAGGCGCCCCCTCCGGACCTGGGGGGCCAGGCGGGCACGGAAGCCTTCACCCAGGAGGTGCTCCGCCGGCTAAAATAGGGGAAATGCTCCGCTACCGTTTCAGCGCCGAGGACTTCCACCGCATGGCGGAGGCCGGCATCCTCCCCGAGGACGCCCGGGTGGAGCTGGTGGAGGGGGAAGTCGTGAACATGAGCCCCATAGGCAAAAGGCACGTCTATGCCCTAAACGCCCTGGTGGACCTCCTCTCCCCCCTTGTGGGCAAGGCGGTCCTTTCCGTGCAAAACCCCCTGGTGCTGGGCCCCGCCACCGAAGTCTACCCCGACCTAACCCTCCTCAGGCCCCCAAGGAGCCGCTACCGGGATCGCCTGCCCGAGGCCCAGGATGCCCTCTTGGTGGTGGAGGTGGCGGAGGCCTCGCGTGAGTACGACTTGGGGGTAAAGGTTCCCCTCTACGCCCAGGCGGGAATCCCCGAAGTCTGGCTGGTGGACCTGCTAGGCCATCAGGTACAGGTCTTCCGCAAGCCAGGGGAAAGCACCTATGGGGAGAACATCCTGGCCGAGGGCGAGCTGGAAATCCTGGGGCTCAAGATCCCGGTAAAGGAGGTCCTACCGTGACCCGCCACCGGATCTCCCTGGAGGAGTTCCACCGCATGGTGGAGGCCGGAGTCTTCCCCGAGGACCTCAGGCTGGAACTGGTGGAAGGAGAACTGGTGGAGATGAGCCCCATTGGCCCTAAGCACGCCTTCGTGGTGCGGCGGCTCACCGCCTTGCTGGCCCCTTTGGTCCAGTTGGGCAAAGCCCTTCTTTCCGTGCAAAACCCCTTGGTGGTGGGCGGATCCGAGCTCTACCCAGACCTGGTCCTTCTCCCCCCGCAAGGGGATAGTCCCCACCGGCACCCCCTGGGCCAGGAGGTCCTTTTGCTGGTGGAGGTGGCCGAGGCCTCCTTGGATTACGACCTGAACGTGAAAACCCCCCTCTACGCCCAGGCGGGGGTGCCCGAGGTCTGGGTGGTGGACCTAGCGCACCGTAGGGTACACGTGTTCCGCGACCCCCGTGGAGGGGGGTATCAGGAACGGCACACCTTAGAAGGAGGCGAGCTGGAAATCCTGGGGCTCAAGGTCCCCGTGAGGGAGGTGCTGCCATGACCCGCCACCGGATCTCCCTGGAGGAGTTCCACCGCATGGTGGAGGCCGGAGTCTTCCCCGAGGACCTTAGGCTGGAACTGGTGGAAGGAGAGCTTTTGGAGATGAGCCCCATTGGGAAACGCCACGCCGCCAAGGTGGCTAGGCTTACCGCCCTCTTCAGCCCCCTTGTGCCCCATAAGGCCATCCTCTTTGTGCAAAGCCCCTTAGGGGTAGGGGATTCGGAGCTCCATCCCGACCTCGCCCTCCTCCGCCCCCGGGCTGACTTTTACGAGGACCATCTGCCCCAAGGGCACGAGGCCTTTCTGGTGGTGGAGGTGGCGGAGACCTCCCTGCCCTATGACCTAGGGGTAAAGGTCCCCCTCTACGCCAAAGCCGGCATCCCTGAGGCCTGGGTGGTGGACCTGGTAGGAGGAAGGGTCTTGGTGCATAGGGAGCCGGGAGAAGGAGGCTACAAGGAGGTGAGGGCCCTGGGGCCGGGCGAGACCCTGGCCTTCATGGGGGTGGGGATCCCCGCGGAGGAACTCCTATGAGGAGGACCCTGATCCTCACCGGGGCCAGCCGCGGAATCGGCCGGGCCTTGGCCTTGGAGCTGGCCCGATCCGGCTATGACCTGGTGTTGAACGCCCGCTCGGAAGGCCCCTTGAGGCAGGTGGCCGAGGAGGTGCGGGCCCTAGGGGTAAGGGCAGAGGCGGTGGCGGGAAGCGCCGGCCAGGCCAAGGTGGCCCAAGAACTGGTGCGGAAGGCCGAGGCCCTGGGGGGGTTTTACGGCTACATCCATAACGCCGGCGTCCTTCACCCGGGGCCCTTGGTCTATGAGCTGGCCGAGCCCCTCTTCTTGGAGGTCCTCGAGGCCAACCTCATCGCCGGGTACCAGCTGGCCCGCTTTGCCTACCCCCTTCTGCGGCCACGGGGAGAGGGGGTGGTGGTCTACGTGGGCTCGGGGGCGGCGGAGTCTAACCTCCCCGGCATCGGGGCCTATGCCGTGGCCAAGGCCGCCGAGGAGCACCTGGCCAAGCAGCTGGCTGCGGAGGTGCCCGAGATCACCTGCTTCGTCTACCGGCCCGGGGTGGTGGAGACGGATATGCAACGCCAGGCCCGCGAGGCCCAGGGAAGCGCCGCCCCGGTGCTGCACCAGGTTTTCCGCGGGTACAAGGAGGAAGGCCTCCTCCTCACCCCAGAAAGGGCGGCAGAGGCCCTGGTGCGCCTTCTCCAAAGGCCGCGGCAGTACCATGGAAGGATCGTTTCCTGGAGGGACACATGAAATCGGACCGCATCAAGAAAGGCTTGCAGCAAGCCCCCGCCCGTTCCATGCTCCGGGCGGTGGGCGTGGGGGACGAGGACTTTGCTAGGCCCTTCGTGGGGGTGGTGAACACCTTCACCGACGGCATGCCCTGCAACTACCACCTTCGCCAGCTGGCCTTGGACCTTAAGGCCGGGCTTCGGGAGGCCGGGGTCTTCCCCTTTGAGTTCGGGGCCCCCGCCATCTCCGATGGCATCAGCATGGGCACTCCCGGGATGCGGGCCAGCCTGGTGAGCCGCGAGGTGATCGCCGACAGCGTGGAGCTGGTGGCCCAGGGCTACCTCTATGACGGCATGGTGGTCCTCTCCGCCTGCGACAAGACCATCCCCGGGGGGGCCATGGGGGTGATCCGCAGCGGGGTTCCGGGCATGGTCCTCTACGGGGGCACCATCGCCCCCGGGGAGTGGCAGGGGAGGAAGCTCACCATCGTTTCCGTGTTTGAGGCGGTGGGGCAAAGGGCTGCGGGAAGGATCACCGACGAGGAACTTTTGGAGATTGAGCGCCGGGCCATCCCTGGCCCCGGGGCCTGCGGGGGCCAGTACACCGCCAACACCATGGCCATGGCCCTCGAGGCCCTGGGCCTCTCCCCCGTGGGCTACAACGCTATCCCCGCCGTGCACCCGGAAAAGCCCAGGGCCACCCGGGAAGCGGGCCGCATCCTGGCCCAGGCCCTAGAGCGGGACTGGAAGCCCAAAGACTTCCTCACCAGGAGGAGCTTCCTCAACGCCATCGCCGCCGTGGCCGCCACGGGAGGAAGCACCAACGCCGTGCTCCACCTGCTGGCCATCGCCAAGGAGGCGGGGGTGGAGCTTTCCTTGGACGACTTTGACCAGGTTTCCCGCAAGACCCCGGTGATCGCCGACCTCCTCCCCTGGGGCACCTACACCGCCTGGGAGCTCTACGAGGCTGGGGGCACCGCCTTGGTCTTCAAGAGGCTCCTGGAGGCGGGGCTTCTCTATGGGGACGAAAGGACCCTCACCGGCAACACCCTGGCCGAGGAGGTGGAGCGGGCCTACCGGGAGGCGGAGGGGCAGCGGGTGGTCTTCCCCGTGGAAAAGGCCTTGAAGCCCCAAGGGGGCCTGGTGGTGCTAAGGGGCAACCTGGCACCCAGGGGTGCGGTTTTGAAGCTGGCCGGCACCGAGCGCACCTACTTTGAGGGGCCGGCCCGGGTCTTTGACTCCGAGGAGGCCGCCATGGAAAAGGTCCTGGGCAAGGAGATCCGCCCCGGGGACGTGGTGGTGATCCGTTACGTGGGGCCCAAGGGGGCTCCCGGCATGCCGGAGATGCTCTCCGTCACCAGCGCCTTGGTGGGGGAAGGCCTGGGCCCTGAGGTGGCCCTCCTCACCGATGGCCGCTTCTCCGGGGGCACAAGGGGGCTCATGATCGGCCACGTGGCCCCCGAGGCCTTTGTGGGAGGCCCCATCGCCCTGTTGCAGGAGGGGGATAGGGTACGCATTGACGTGGAAAGGCGGCTTCTGGAGGTCCTCCTTCCCGAGGAGGAGCTAGGGAAACGCCAGGAGCGCTGGCAACCCCGGCCTCCCGCCTTCACCCACGGGGTTTTCGCCCGCTATGCCGCCCTGGTGCGGCAGGCGGATGAGGGAGCGGTCCTGGAAGACCCCCTTTAAGGGCGCTTCACCTTGTCGGGAGTGAGGTTTAGGCCCCGCTCCCGGCGGATCTCCTCCACCGTAAAGGCCTCCCCCTTGGCCTGGAGAAGGGCCCTTAGGTGGTTCAAAAGGGCGGCCAGCTCCTCATCCTTGAGCTGGGCGAAGCCAGGCATGAGCCCTACCTCCCCCTTCCTGCCGTAGAGGACCACCAGGACCAGGTAGCGCCTACCCTCCGGGGTGGCGAAGAAGGGGGCTGCCCCCTGGAGGCCGGGGTAAGGCTTTACCCCTTGGGCCTTGTCCCCGTGGCAGACGGCGCAGGTTTTGGCCCATAGCCCTTCCGCCCCTTGGGCCCAGGCCAGGCCTGGGCCCAAAAGGAGAAGAAGGAGAAGTTTCCTCATGAGGGCAGTATAGCCCACGGGAAGACGGGCCGTCTTTAGCGGGCCTTCACCTCGGTCCAGACCCGGTCGTAAAGGGCGATATCCGGCCCTAGGTCCTTAAGGTACTCCAGCTTTTCCCGCACCTCCTCCGGAGGGAAAACCGTGGGGTCCTGGCGCATCTCCTCGGGAAGAAAGGGTAGGGCCTTGGCCACCGGGGTGGCATAGTGGGTGTACTGGGCCAGGGAAGCGGCGTTTTGAGGCTCCAAGAGAAAGTCTATGAAGCGGTAGGCCAAGTCCTGGGCCGGGCCCCGCTTCAGGACCACCAGGGCGTCGGTCCAGAGGGTGCCCCCCTCCTTGGGGATGGCGTAGCGGAGCCTTTCGTCCTCCTGCCTGGCCTGGAGGACATCCCCGGAATAGGCGAGGGCCACCGCCGCATCCCCGCCCAGGATGCGGTTTAAGGCCTCCACCCCTCCAGCGAAGCCCACGGAGCGGCGCTTGGCCTCGAGGAGAAGCCCCTGGGCCTTCTCCAGGGCTTTCGGGTCCGTGGTGTTCACCGAGTAACCCAAGTACTTCAAGGCCGCCCCGATGGTCTCCCGCATCTCGTCCAGGAGGAGGAAGGGCCCCACCTGCCTGGCCGGGTCAAAGAGCACGGCATAGGAATCCACAGGGCCCTTTACCAAATCCTCCCGGTAGGCCAGGCCCGTGGTGCCCCAGAGGTAGGGCACGGAGTACCGCAGGCCAGGGTCGTAGGGCGGGTCCAGGAAAAAGGGGTCCAGGTTGGCCAGGTTCTTCAACCGTTCCTTCTCCAGGGGGGCGAGGAGGCCCTCCCGGGCCATCTGGAGCACGTAGTAGTCGGGGGCCACCACCAAGGAGAACTCGCGGTCCGCCCCCGCCTTCAGCTTGGCCAGCATGGCCTCGGGGGACTCAAAGGTGTCCAGGACCACCTTGGCCCCGGTTTCCGCCGCGAACTTCTTAAGGAGGTCCTCCGGGATGTAGTCGGCCCAGTTTAGGAAGTACAGGGTCTCCCCCGCCCCGGGAGCCGGCCTCGGCCTGAGGACATAGACGCCCAAACCCAGCAAAAGGAGCGCCAGCAAAAGGATGCCCCAACGCTTCATACCCTCCTCCGGCCTAAAGCATACCCCAAGGCCAGGAAGAAGGCGCCAAGGCCAATGATCAGGGTGGATAAGGCGTGGACCTTGGGGCTTACCCCCAGCTTGACGCTGGAATAGATGTACAGGGGCAGGGTGGTGGCCCCGGGCCCAGCGGTGAAGAAGGTGACCACGAAGTCGTCCAGGGACAGGGTGAGGGCCAGAAGGGCCCCCGCCGCCACCCCCGGCCAGGCCAGGGGCAGGGTTACGTACCAAAAGGTCTGCCACCCCCGGGCCCCTAGGTCGCGGGCCGCCTCCTCCAGGGCTGGGTCCAGGAGAAGGAGCCTGGAGCGCACCACCAGGGTCACGAAGGCCACCTGGAAGGTGATGTGGCCCAGGATCACCGTAAGCAGGGAAAGCCGGGGAAAGCCCAAAACCTCCCGGGCCAGGGCGAAGAGGAGGAGGAGGGAGACCCCCATGACCACGTCGGGCACCACCACGGGGATATAGAGGAGGTAGCGCAAAAACCCCTTACCGGGAAAGCGGTAGCGCACAAGCCCCACCGCCAAAAGCGTGCCCAAAAGGGTGGCCACCAGGGTGGACACCAAGGCCACCGTGAGGGTGTTCAGGAAGTATTCCAGGACCCTGGGGTCCTGGAAAAGGGCCCGGTACCAATCCAGGGTGAAGCCGGTGAAGCGCACCCCCCGGCGGCTTTCATTAAAGGAAAGGGCTACGATCACCAGGATGGGCAGATAGAGGAAAAGGTAGACCAAGAGGGCGTGAAGGGAAAGGAGTCTTTTCATACCAACTCGTCCAACCCCCTTTCCCCTTGAAGCCGGGCATAGAGGTAAAGGGCCAGGAGCACGAATCCCATAAGGAAGACGCTAAGGGCCGCCCCAAAGGCCCAGTCCCGGGTAAGGCCGAACTGTTGCTGGATGAGGTTGCCGATCAAGACCACCCTACCTGCCCCCAAGAGGTCCGCCACCACGAAGGTGCCCATGGCGGGGATAAAAACCAGCACGCTACCCGCAAAAAGCCCAGGGTAGGTCTGGGGCAGGACCGCGTGCAGGAAGGCCCTAAAAGGCTTGGCCCCCAGGTCGTAGGCCGCCTCCAGAAGCTGCCAGTCCAAGCGTTCCACGCTGGCGTAGACCGGCAGGACGAAAAAGGGCAAAAAGGTGTAGACCGTGGCCAGGAGAACCGCAAAAAAGGAGGGGTAGAAGGTAAAAGGCCCCAGGCCGAAGGCCCCCAAAAGGGCGTTCACCAGGCCTTCCCGCTGCAAGAGGACCAGCCAGGCATACACCCGGATCAAGAAGTTGGTCAAAAAGGGCAAAAGTAGCAGGAAAAGGAGGAGGTCCCGCCGGGGATGGCGGGCGATGTAGAAGGCCAGGGGATAGCCCATGAGGGCCGAAAGGAGGGTGGCCAGAACGCCCACCAAAAGGCTTTGGGCAAAGGCTTCCAAGTAGGCGGGCTGAAGGAGCTTGGCGTAGTTGTGGAGGCCCCAGGGCCCGCCGAGTTCCCCATAAGGCCCGCGGGTGAGGAAGGAGGCCACGAGCACCAAAAGGGTGGGGATGAGGACAAAGACCAGTAGCCAAAGCCCCCCAGGGCCCACCGTCACCAGGACCCGGAAAAGCCGCCGCCAGGGGGTAGCCGCCTCATTCATGGAGCACCACCAGGTTCTCCGGGGGGAGGTAGCAAAGAACCTCCTCCCCATAGGAAAACTCCTCCGCCCCTGGCTCCTGTAGGTCCTGGTTTAGGGTGTAGGCTAGAAGCCTTACCTCCCCTGAGCGCAGGTAGTACTGGTTTTCCGCCCCCGTGTAGACGATCTCCTCCACTTTGGCCCGCACCAGGTTGTCCCGGGCTGGGGCTCCGTTCCCCAGGGGGTAAAGGCGGATCTTCTCGGGCCGGATCACCAAGAGGGCCTCCCGCACCAGGGGCTCCTTTAGGCGCAAGGGACCCAGGGGGGTTTCCGCCCCCAGGGGGTGGGGCCTGGCGGGGAGGAGGTTGGAGCGGCCCAGGAAATCCGCCACGAAGCGGTTCTTGGGCCTTTCGTAGACCTCGTCGGGCAAGCCCACCTGCTCAATCCTTCCCGAGCGCATCACCGCAATGCGGTCGGACATGACCAACGCCTCTTCCTGATCGTGGGTGACGAAGATGAAGGTGGTGCCAAGCCTTCGCTGAAGCTGCATGAGCTCCACCCGGAGCTCCTGGCGGAGCTTTAGGTCCAAGGCGGAAAGGGGTTCGTCCAGAAGGAGCACCTGGGGTTCCAGCACCAGGGCCCGGGCCAGGGCCACCCGTTGCCTCTGTCCCCCGGATAACTCCCTTGGGTAGCGCCTTTCCAGGCCCACAAGGTCCACCAGCTCCAAGGCCCAGGCCACCTTCTTGCGGACCTCCCCCGGGGAAAGCCCCTTCATGCGCAGGCCGAAGGCCACGTTGCCCTCCACGGTCATGTGGGGGAAGAGGGCGTAGTTCTGGAAGACGGTGTTCACGGGCCGGTCGTAGGGGGGAACCCGGGAGACGTCCCGGCCTGCGATCTCTATGCGGCCGGCATCCGGGGTATCAAACCCGGCCAAAAGCCGCAACAGGGTGGTCTTCCCGCAACCCGAGGGCCCCAGGAGGCTAAAGAACTCGCCCTTTTGCACCTCGAGGTCCACGCCATCCAAGGCCACCACCTCGCCAAAACGCTTGCTTACCCCCACAAGGCGGACCAGCGCTTCCCCGGCCACGGGGCCTAGTTTAGGGTGCCGGGGCCTGGGGCACAACCCTCATGGGGTTGCCCGGTCCCGGTGCACGAGGAGCACCAGGCCCAAGGAGAGAAGGGTGGCCATAAGGCTGGATCCTCCGTAGGAGAAAAGGGGCAGGGTAAGGCCCGTTACCGGCATCACCCCCAAGGCCACCCCCAGGTTCACCAGGACCTGGAAGCCCAGCATCCCCCCCACCCCGGCGACAAAAAGGCGGTCGGATAGGCGGGGGCACTCCAGGGCCACACCCAGGATTCGCAGGAGAAGAAGCCCATAAAGGGCCAATAAGGCCGCCACCCCCACAAACCCCCACTCCTCGGCCCACACGGCGAAGACGAAGTCCGTGTGGCGAAAGGGGACAAAGCCCAGCTGGGTCTGGGTGCCCTGGCCATACCCCTTGCCGAAAAGCCCTCCCGAGCCGATGGCGATGGTGGACTGGATCACCTGGAAGCCCTGGCCCAGCGGGTCCCGGTAGGGATCCAAAACGATGAGGACCCGCTCCCGCTGGTAGGGCTTGAGGTTCGGCCAGACCACGGTGGGCACCAGGAGAACCAGGGCGAGAAAGCCCACCAAGATGTGCTTCCAGGGCAACCCCCGCACGAAGAGCACGGTGAAGGCGCCAAAAAGGACCACCAGGCTACCCCCCAGGTCCGGCTGCAGGAGGAGGAGGGCCAGCACGGGAGCCGTCAACAGGCCCGGCAGGAAGTAGTCCCACACCCGGCGCACCTCCCGCGACTCCAAAAGCCGGGCCAAGGCCAGGATGAGGCCCAGCTTGGCCAGCTCCAGGGGCTGGAACTGCAAAGGCCCCAGCACGAACCAGGCCTTGGCCCCGTTGATCTCCCGACCGAAGGCCAGTACGGCCACCAGGAGGAAGAGGGAAAGGGCATAAAGGGGGTAGGCCAGGGCGAAGACGGTGCGGCGGGAGAGGAACTGCACCCCCACCGCCAGCAAAAGACCCAGGCCGAAGGCCCCAAGCTGGCGGCTTAAGAGGCTAGGGTCAGGGGCGGCGCTTCGCAGGTTGAAAAGCCCCAAAACCGCGATGGTTACGGCAAGGAGAATCAGGCCCCAGTCGTAGGCCAGAAGGTTTGGGCGCCGGAGCACCATGGGCCTTTACCGGAGGGGAATATCGGCGATCAGGACCATCTTCTCCCCCCGCTCCTCCAGGGCCACGTTCACTTCCTCTTGGGCGGGGAAGTAACGGCGCAACACCTCCAAAAGGTCCCGCTTCAGGTTCTCCACCAGGCCCGGGGAAAGCTTGGCCCGGTCGTAGGCCAGGACCAGCTTGAGCCGCTCCTTGGCCTTATCCTTGCTCCGCCTGCGCCACCACATCAGCGACCTCCGAAGAGCCGCCGGATCACCGACAACAGCCCCTGGCTATCCTCCAGGCTGCGGAAGGGAACCTCCTCTCCCCGGATGCGGCGGGCGGTGTCCATGAAGGCCTGGGCGGCGGGGCTTGTCCCCTTGAGGACCAAGGGTTCCCCCTGGTTGGTGGAGACGAGGACCTGCTCGTCCTCGGGGATGATGCCGATGGGCTTAAGGCCCAGGATCTCCACCACGTCCTCCACGGAAAGCATATCCCCCCGGGCCACCATCTTCGGCCGCAGGCGGTTGATGACCAGGAAGTTTTCCCGGATCTCCCGGGCCTCCAGGAGGCCGATGATGCGGTCGGCGTCACGCACGCTGCTGACCTCGGGGTTCACCACCACCAAAGCCCCTTCCGCCGGGGTGGCGGCGGTCTGGAAGCCCTTCTCAATGCCGGCGGGGGAATCGATGAGCACGCGGTCAAAGCCCTCCTCTTGGAGGAGGTATTGGACGAGCTCCTTGAAACGGCCGGGGTCCAGGGCCTCCTTGTCCTTGGTCTGGGAGGCGGGGAGGAGGAAGAGGTTTTCTATGCGCTTGTCCCGGATCAGGGCCTGGCGCACCTTGGCCCGTCCCTCCAGAACGTCAATGAGGTCAAAGACCACCCGGCCCTCGAGGCCCATGACCACATCCAGGTTCCTGAGGCCCACGTCCACATCCACCACCGCCACCTTCTCCCCCAGTTTGGCCAAGGCCGCCCCCAGGTTGGCGGTGGTGGTGGTCTTCCCCACGCCACCCTTGCCCGAAGTCACCACAATGGCTTTCGCTTTCACCTTTTGCCCTCCTGCACGGCCTCCAATATCTCGTCCAATGCGTCCAAAAATTCCAAAACCCGCTTACCCCGCGGGGTCAGGACATATTCTACCCGGGGCGGGACCTCCGCGTAGGCCTGCCGCTGGACGAACCCCAGGAGGTGGAGCTCCCGAAGCCGCTCCGCCAGGGTGCGGGGGGAAAGGCCCAGGTGGGTGCCCAGATCGGAAAAGCGGGAGGTACCGCGGCTTAGGGCCAAAAGCACCTCGGGGGCTCCGCGCCGGGCCAGCACCTTAAGCACCTTCCGGGTGTTCTTGGAGAGGGCCATGGCCCAATGCTAGCAAAAGAAGGCATAGCTATCCACAGGTAAAGCCTTGGCCCCCACCCCCATCCCTGGGCCCTTGGACCCCCAAGGTGTAGGCTAAAAGGGGGATGAGAGGGGAAACGAAACCCGACTGGAAGGACTTCCTGGCCCTGGTGCTGGCCACGTATAGCCTGCTCCTGCCGCCCCTTCTCCTGATCCTGGGTGCCCTTTTTCTCTTCCTTTTCCTGGTGCGGATTTTCCTGTAAAACTAGGGCATGGAAGGCCTCTTTGAGTCCCTGCCGGAGGGTTACCGGGAAAAGCTGGGCCGCCCCGGGGAGTATCCCTACACCCGGGGCATCTACCCGCGGATGTACCTGGACAGGCTTTGGACCATGCGCCAGTATGCGGGCTTCTCCACCGCCGAGGAGTCCAATGCCCGCTACCGATACCTACTTTCCCAGGGCCAGACAGGCCTAAGCGTGGCCTTTGACCTGCCCACCCAGCTGGGCCTAGACCCCGACCACCCCATGAGCGTGGGGGAGGTGGGGCGGGTAGGGGTGTCCATCGCCACCCTGGAAGACATGAAAAAGCTCTTTGCGGGCATCCCCCTGGACCAGGTTTCCACCAGCATGACCATCAACGCCCCCGCCATGATGCTCCTGGCCCTTTACCTCTTGGTGGCGGAGGAACAAGGGGTCCCCTGGGAAAAGGTCTCCGGCACCGTGCAAAACGACATCCTCAAGGAGTACTTCGCCCGGGGCACCTACATCTACCCCCCGGGGCCTTCCATGCGCCTGGTAACGGATATCTTTGAGTTTTGCGCAAGGCAGGTCCCCCGCTTCAACACCATTTCCATCTCCGGCTACCACATCCGCGAGGCGGGCGCCACTGCCGCCCAGGAGATCGCCTTCACCCTGGCCGACGGCAAGGCCTACGTGCGGGCCGCCTTGGAGCGGGGGCTTGAGGTGGACCAGTTCGCCCCCAGGCTCTCCTTCTTTTTCGCCGCCCACGGGGACATCTTTGAGGAGGCCGCCAAGTTCCGGGCCGCCAGGAGGCTTTGGGCCCGCATCATGCGGGAGGAGTTTGGGGCCAAGGACCCGAGAAGCTGGGCCCTCCGCTTCCACACCCAGACCGGGGGCTCCACCCTTACCGCCCAAGAGCCCCTAAACAACGTGGTGCGCACCGCCTACCAGGCCCTGGCCGCGGTCTTGGGGGGCACCCAGAGCCTGCACACCAACGCCTACGACGAGGCCCTGGGCCTCCCCACGGAGAAAAGCGCCCTTTTGGCCTTGCGCACCCAGCAGATCCTGGCCTACGAGAGCGGGGTCACCCGGGCCATAGACCCCTTGGGGGGAAGCTTCTACGTGGAGCACCTCACGGACCACCTGGAAACCGAAGCGGAAAGGCTCATCCGGGAGATCGACGCCCTAGGGGGTGCGGTGGCGGCGGTGGAGGCCGGGTACTTCCAGCGGGCCATAGAGGAGTCCGCCTGGCAGTTCCAAAGGGAAGTGGAGGAGGGCCGGCGCATCATCGTGGGGGTAAACCGCTTCGCCGATCCCCATAGCCCCCTCAACGAGCCGACCCCCGTGCAGCGCATAGACCCCGCGCTCCACGAGAGGCGCAAACGGGAACTGGCCGCATTCAAGGCCGAGCGGGACGGGGAAAGCGTGCGGATCGGCCTGGAAAACCTGCGCCGTGCGGCAAAAGGAAGCGAGAACCTATTCCCCCACGTGCTGGAGGCCTTCCGCCGCCGGGCCACCCTGGGGGAGGTCTGCGGGGTGCTCAGGGAGGAGTGGGGGGAGTACCAGCCGGGGAGGTGAACCGTGGAGGGCGAGGCGGAACTTTGGAAGTTTCTGGAGAGGCATCTTGAGAGCATCTACCAAGGGGACCCCGAAGGCTACCGGGCCACTACCCATGAGGAGCTTTCCCTATACGAGTGGTTCGTGACCCCGCACCGGTTGGACGGGCTTCCCTTCCACCTTTACATGACCGAGCGCCGCTGGGCTACGGGAGGCAAGCCCTACCGCCTGGACCTTTTGGAAAGGCGCCTGCAGCGCTACGGGGACGTGGCCATCTTCAGCTACACCCTGCTGCTTACCGTGGAGGAGGAAGGAGGCCTAAGGCACCGGGCGGTGAACGAAAGCCGGGTGGCCGTGCGCTTCCCCGAGGGCTGGAAGGTGGTGCACGTGCACAAGAGCCCGGCCCAGTAGCGTCCCCACCTGAGCCCCCAGGGCCGGGTATACCCGGCCCTGGGACAGGGGGGAGGCTAGGCCCCTTCCTTGAGGCGCTCCACCACGGAGCGGTCCTCGAGGGTGGAGGTATCCCCCTTGATCTCCTTCTCCCCAGCAGCGATCTGCCTTAGGAGGCGGCGCATGATCTTGCCGGAGCGGGTCTTGGGCAGGGCCTCGGTGAAGCGCACCTCGTCGGGGCGGGCAATGGGCCCGATCACCTTGGCCACATGGGCCTTCAGCTCGTCCCGTAAGGCCTCGGAAGGAGCGTGCCCCTCCTTCAGGGTCACGAAGGCCACAATGGCCTCCCCCTTCAAGGGGTCGGGCCGGCCCACCACCGCCGCCTCGGCCACCGCGGGGTGGGAGACCAGGGCGGACTCGATCTCCATGGTGCCCAGGCGGTGCCCGGCCACGTTCAGGACGTCATCCACCCGGCCCAGGATAAGGTAGTACCCGTCCTTATCCCGCCTAGCCCCATCCCCGGTGAAGTAGTTGCCGGGGTGCTGGCTGAAGTACTGTTGCCGGAAGCGCTCCGGGTCCCCCCAGACGGTGCGCAGCATGCTGGGCCAGGGACGGGTGATGCACAGATGCCCGCCCTCGTCCGGATTCTCCACGGGCTTGTGCTCCGAATCCAAGATCTCTGGTTTTATGCCAAAGAAGGGCTTACCCGCATGCCCGGGCTTCATGGGGTGCGCCCCGGGCAGGGTGGTGATCATGATGCCCCCGGTTTCCGTCTGCCACCAGGTGTCCACGATGGGGCAGCGCCCCTTGCCAATCACCTGGTAGTACCAGAGCCAGGCCTCGGGGTTGATGGGCTCCCCCACGGTGCCCAAAAGGCGCAGGGAGTCCAGCCGGTGCCTAAGGGGCCAACCCTCCCCCCACTTCATGAAGGCCCGGATGGCGGTGGGGGCGGTATAGAGGATGTTCACCCCGTACTTGTCCACGATCTGCCAGAAGCGGTCGGGCTCGGGCCAGTTGGGGGCTCCCTCGTACATCAGCGTGGTGGCTCCGTTCAAAAGGGGCCCGTAGACCACGTAGGAGTGACCGGTGATCCAGCCCACATCGGCGGTGCACCAGTACACGTCCTCGTCCTTCAGGTCAAAGACCAGCTTGGTGGTGAGGTAGACGTAGGTCATGTAGCCGCCCAGGGTGTGGAGGACCCCCTTGGGCTTGCCCGTGGAACCCGAGGTGTAGAGGATGAAAAGGGGCTCCTCGGCCTCCATGGGCTCGGCCTCGGCCCGGTCGGAGGCCGCCTCCATGAGCTCGTGCCACCAGTGGTCCCGGCCTGGGGTCCAGGGCACCTCCTCCCCGGTGCGGCGCACCACCACCACGTGCTCCACGCTGGAGACCTCCCTTAAGGCCTCATCGGCGTTCCCCTTGAGGGGCACGATCTGGCCTCGGCGGTAACCGCCATCGGCGGTGATGAGCACCTTGGCCTCGGCATCCTTGATGCGGTCGGCCAAGGCCCCGCTGGAGAAGCCGCCAAAGACCACGGAGTGCACCGCCCCGATGCGGGTGCAGGCCAGCATGGCGATGGCCGCCTCGGGGATCATGGGCAGGTAGATGGTGACCCTATCCCCCTTCTTCACCCCCAGGCGCTTCAGGACGTTGGCGAACTTCTGCACCTCCCGCCAGAGGTCGTGGTAGGTCAAAACCCTCTCCTCCCCCGGCTCCCCTTCCCAGATGAGGGCCGCCTTGTTGCGACGCCAGGTCTTTACATGGCGGTCCAGGGCGTTATAGGAAAGGTTGGTCTTGCCACCCACGAACCACTTGGCATGGGGCAGGTCCCCCTCCAAGACCTTCTGCCAGGGTTCAAACCAGTGGAGCTCGGAGGCCACCCGTCCCCAGAAGCCCTCGGGATCCTTTAGGCTCTCCTCATACAGGCGCTCGTACTCCTCCTCGCTCCTTATGTGGGCCTGTTGCCGGAAGGCCTCGCTGGGGTAAAAGACCCGCTCCTCCTTGAGAACGCCCTCTATCCGGTCCATATACCCTCCCTTGGCCTTTAAGGATAGGCTGGCCCCAGGGCGGGGTCAAGAAAAGGGGGGTTTTTCACCATTTGCCAAACCCCCCTTTTCTTGACAGGCGGGTCTCGGTTTGCCCAACATAAGCGTAAATGGCCAGGAAGAGAAGCCTCTCCACGGTCCAAGCGGCCTTGCGCATCCTGGCCTACCTGGCCGAGCACCCGGAAGGGGTGGAGGTGAAGGAGGTGGCCCGCCTCCTGGGCAAAAGCCTCTCCACGGCCTATGCCCTTCTCAACAGCCTCGAGGAGGAGGGGTTTGCGGTAAAGACGGAACGGGGGTACCGACTGGGCCAGGCCAAGCCCTTGCGGTTGGAGACCACGCCCCTGGAGGAAGCCTTGGAGGAACTCTACCTCCGCACCCGGGAACGGTGCTACCTGGCCCTCCTGACCCCAGAGGGGGTGCGGCTCAAAACCCGGGGACGGCAGGGGCAACCCCACCCCCTGGGGGACACCTTGCCGGAGGAGGTCCATGCCCTGGCCTTGGGCAAGGTCCTCTTGGCCTACGGGGCCTTGCCCTTACCGCCACTCCATCCCCGAACCCCCTACACCCTGACCGACCCCTTGGCCCTCGAGGCGGAACTCGCCCGCATCCGGGAATCGGGGCTGGCAGCGGAAATGGAGGAGTACGCCCTAGGGCTTTCCGCCCTGGCCGCTCCCCTTTTTGGACCCGAGGGCGGGCTTCTAGGGGCCCTGGGGGTGGTGGTGCCCGCCAGGCGTTTTCCCTTTGCCTTCGGCCGCCTGGCCCGCGCCCTTTCCGAGGTGGCCCAGGTTTCCGCCCACCTGCGCCCCCCCGAGCCTCCGAGCCTGGCTCCGCCCGCCCTGGAGCCCGGTCCGCACCTGGAGGTGGTGGAGCCCCCACGCCCCCTTAAGGAAGAGGCCAACCTGCGGGACTATGCCGCCGCTTACCGGGCGGGCCTCGAGGACCCCGAGGCCTTCTTCGGGGGCTTCGCCCGGGAGTTTGTCTGGGAAACCCCCTGGGAAAAGGCCTGGGATCCGGAAAGCCGGCGCTGGTTTCTGGGCGGGCACACCAACGCCGCCCTCAACGCCTTGGACCGGCACCTGCCCGCCAAGGCCCAGCAGGTGGCCCTCCTCACCCTGAACGGGGAAGGGCAGTTGGCCAAGTGGACCTACCGGGAGCTCTTAGACCTTTCCCGCCGCCTAGCCGGGGTCTTCCAGGCCCGGGGCGTGAGGCGGGGTGACCGGGTGGCCCTCTACCTGCCCACCGGCGCGGAAGCGGCCCTAAGCCTTCTTGCCCTGGCCCGGATAGGGGCCATCCACGTGGCCCTGCCTGTAGGCCTGGGCCCAGAGGCCCTTAGGGAGCGGCTTTTGCAAAGCCAGGCCCGGATGCTTGTCGCCGCCGACGGCTACTTCCGCCGGGGCCAGCTCATCCCCTTGAGGCCGGTGGTGGAAGCCGCCCTTTCCGGCCTGGAGCTGCCGGTGCTCTGGCATACCCGGGGCACCACGGAGTTTTTGGAACGGGCCGCGGAGGGAAAACCCGTGGAGGCCGTAGCCGTCCCTGCCCAGCACCCCCTTTTCATCCTCTACACCTCAGGTTCCACCGGAAAGCCCAAGGGCGTGGTCCACGGCCACGGGGGGTACATGGTGGGCGTGGGATGGGCCCTGCGCTACCTCTTTGACCTGAAGCCAGGGGAGGTCTTCCATACCACCGCTGACCTCTTCTGGGTGGTGGGGCATTCCTTCGGCCTCTACGCGCCCCTTTTCCTAGGGGGCACCAGCCTCCTGGTGGAGGACCGGCCCGACCACCCCAGCCCCGCCGCCTTTTACGAGCGGCTAAAGCGCCTAGGGGTGGACGTGCTCCTCACCTCCCCCACGGTGCTCCGCACCCTGCGCCGCCACGGGGAGGCCCGGCCCACCTCCTTGCGCCTGGTGGGCAGCGTGGGGGAAGCCCTGGCCCCGGAGGTGTGGCGCTGGACCCGGGAGAACCTGGCCTGGCCCCTGGACAACTGGTGGCAGACGGAACTGGGAGCCCCGGCTTTGGCCACGCCCATAACCCTTCCCGCCAAGCCGGGCTTTGTGGGGGTGCCCCTTCCGGGAGTGGAGGCCCGGGTGGTGGATGGCGAAGGCCGGGTTCTGCCCCCTGGGGCCAAGGGGCACCTGGTCCTTCTCCGCACTGGCCCAGCCCACATGGTGGACCTCCTGGGAGGGGAAAGCCCATGGAAAGGGGAACTCTTTTGGACCGGGGACCTGGCCACCTGGGACGAGGAAGGCTACTTCCGCATCCTGGGCCGTTCGGAGGAGGTCATCAAGGCGGGGGAGGCCAGGCTGGGCACCGCGGAGGTGGAGGCGGCCGCCCTCACCCACCCCCAGGTGGCGGAGGCCGCCGCCATCGGCATACCCGGGGAAGAGGGGGAGGAGATCGTGGTCTTCGTGGTACCCAGGAAGGAGGTGCCGGAGGAACTTAAGGCCCTCTTGGCGGAAAAGCTCAAGGCCCACCTCCTAAGGCACCTGGGCCCCGTGCCCCCACCCCGGATCCTTTTCGCGGAGCGGTTGCCCCGCACCCGAAGCGGGAAGATCCTGAGGCGCCTCCTAAAGGCGGAGCTCCTGGGGTTAGAACCTGGGGATGTATCGGTTTTGGAGGAGGAGTATGGCGGTACAAAAGCTTCTTAAGGCAGAAGAGCGGCTTTGGGCCCCGGAGGAGGTGCGCCGGAAGGCGAATCTCCAGAACTTTTTTGAAGAGTACCGGCGTAGCCTCGAGGACCCCGAGGGTTTCTGGGGAGGATGGGCCAAGCGGTTCCACTGGGAAACACCCTTCCAAAAGGTCCTGGAATGGAACCCCCCCGAGCACCGCTGGTTTTTGGGAGGCACCACGAACGTGGTCTACAACGCTTTGGAACGCAACGTGGAAAGGGGCCTCAGGAACAAGGTGGCCCTCCTTTACCTGGCCGAGGACGGCCGGGAGGAAAAGCTCACCTACGGGGAACTCCTGGACCGGGTGCGCCGGCTGGCCACGGGGCTAAAACGCCTGGGGGTGGAGAAGGGCGACCGGGTGGTGATCTACATGCCCCTGACCCTGGAGGGCATCGTGGCCATGCTGGCCACCGCCTATTTGGGGGCCATCCACAGCGTGGTCTACGCCGGGCTTGGGGTGAGCGCCTTAAGGGAGCGCATCCTGGACGCCGGCGCCAAACTCCTCATCGCCGGGGATGTGAGCTTCCGCCGAGGCAAGGGGGTGGACCTCCGCTCCATCGTGGAGGAGGCCATCAAGGACCTGCCGCTGAAGGTGGTCTGGTTCCAGAGGGCTTTCAAGGCCGAGCTACCGGAGGGGCACCACGACTTCCAGGAACTCCTTTGGGGAAACCCCCCCGAGGCCCAGGCGGAGATGGTGGACGCCGAGCACCCCCTTTTCATCCTCTACACCTCAGGCTCCACCGGCAAACCCAAAGGGGTGGTGCACGTGCACGGGGGGTACATGGTGGGCACCACCTACCACCTGCGCACCTTCTTTGACGTCAAGGACCAGGATATCTTCTGGGCCACCAGCGATATCGGCTGGATCGTGGGGCATTCCTACATCGTCTACGCCCCCCTTTTGGAAGGCATCACCAGCGTCCTCCGGGAAGGCGCCCCCGACTATCCCGACCCCGGGGCCTTCTGGCAGGTGGTGGAGCGCTATCGGGTGAACGTGATGTTCACCGCCCCCACCGCGGTAAGGCTCTTCATGAAGTTCGGCCCCGAATGGCCAGGAAAGTACGACCTCTCCTCCTTGCGCCTCATCGCCGTGGCCGGGGAGCCCCTAAACCCCGAGGCCCTGCGCTGGGCTTACCGGCATCTGGCGGACGAGGGAAGGCGGGGCTTCGTGGCCGACAACTGGTGGCAGACGGAGCTGGGTGGGCCCACCTTGGGCACCCCCCTGGTCCTCCCCGCCAAGCCGGGCTTCGCCGGGGTGGCCTTGCCGGGGGTGGAGGCGGAGGTGGTGGACGAGGAGGGGAAACCCGTTCCCCCGGGGCAAGGGGGGCTTCTGGTGTTGAAGCGCCCCTTCCCCCACATGATGCGCACCGTCTGGGGCCACCACGACCGCTACCTCCAGTACTGGCGCGAGGTGCCGGGGAACGTGTACGTGGCCGGGGACGTGGCCAGCAAGGATGAGGAGGGGTACTTCAGCGTCCTGGGCCGGGC
>NZ_CALLUR010000051.1:0-5353 GCF_938010445.1 uncultured Thermus sp. | reverse complement strand
TCCTAGGGCACGCCTTTGAGCGGGGTGGGGGTACGGAGGCCCGGCTTTACCACCTACGTGGGGGCCAAGCCCGGGTCCTTCTTGAGGGGAGCCTACACAACTCCCTCAACTCGGATCTCCGCTTTGGCGCCCACTCCCAAGGACCCAAGTGGGGTGGGGACGGGGTTTATGTGGTGCGCACCGAGGAGGGGATGGCCCGGCTTTACCGAGTCGGGCTAGAGGGAAAGGCTGAGGTGGTGGCCGCGGAAGGTAGCGTTCTTTCCTTCGCCATAACCGAGCGGGGTCTCTTTTTCCTTACCGAGGACTTCACCCGTCCGGCCCGCCTCGAGGGGCCCCTGGGCCTCTTTGACCCCAACGAGGGCGTTATCTCCCCTTTGGCCGAGCCCGTGTACACCCAGTGGCCAAGCCCCGAGGGGCACCGGGTTCCGGGCTGGGTGTTGCTTCCGCAAGGGGAGGGTCCCCATCCGCTGATCCTCTACATCCACGGGGGGCCCCACACCGCCTTTGGCCGGGCCCCCATGCTGGAGTTCCAGCTTTTTCGCCAGGCGGGGTATGCCGTGGCTTTTTGTAATCCTCGAGGGTCCACGGGCTACGGCCAGGACTTCGCCCTCCTGGAAGGGATGTGGGGGGAACGGGACGAGCGGGACCTCCTGGGCTTTTTGGATCACGTTCGGACCCATTTTCCCTTGGACCCAGCCCGGGTGGGGGTGGCGGGGGGTAGCTACGGGGGGTATATGGTGAACTGGCTCACCGCCCGCCATCCGGAGCGCTTCCGAGCGGCGGTCACCGACCGCAGCATCTGCAACTGGTTCAGCTTCTTTGGAGCCAGCGACATCGGCCCCCGCTTCACCTTCATGGAACTTTTCGCCAAGCCCTGGGAGAGGCCCGAGGTGCTGTGGGAAAAAAGCCCCCTGCGCCACGTCCACCAGGTGAGGACGCCCACCCTGGTGGTCCACTCCGAGCAGGACCACCGCTGCCCCATAGACCAGGGGGAAACCTGGTACACCGCCCTCCTCCACCTGGGAGTAAAGACCCGGTTTTTCCGCGTGCCCGAGGAGGGGCACGAACTTTCCCGCTCCGGCAGGCCAGACCGCCGCATGGCCCGGCTCGAGGCCTACCTGGACTGGTGGCGGGAAAACCTCCAATAAGGATCCCCACCTGGGCGGAAACCCGGGTGGGGGTCCCGTGGCCCTGATCCCTAGGCCTGGCTTTCCGCCACCGGCTCAGGGATGGGGCCGAAGGTTTCCTCGTACCGGGCCACGTTTTCCGCCAGGCTCCGGAGCAGGGCCTTGGCGTGCTGCGGGCTGGTGATCACCCGGCTCACCACTATGGCCCCCCCCTGGGGTTGCAGCAGGGCGAAGTCCAGGATGAACTCGTTCTTGGTGTGGGCGATGAGGGCCAGGTTGGTGTACCGGCCCAGGGCGATGTCCTTGTCGATTTGGATATCCAGCTTTAGCTCGCTCATCTAAGCGCCTCCTCTAGCTTGGGCACGGCCCTTTTCAAGGCCAGACGTACCCGTCCCAGGCTGCGCACGCTGTCCAGGAGAAGGAGCAGGTGGTAGCCGGGAAGGGGCACCAAAAGCAGGGCCCCCTCAGGGTACTCTACCATGACCTCCTCCACCCCCTCCTGGCCCAGGGTCTGGGCCAAGGCCTTGGCGGTGCCCAACGCCGTGGCGGCCCGGGCGGAAAGGAGGCTGGCTTCGGGGGCCTCCATCTCCCTGGCCTCTTCCACCACGAACCCATCCTCGCTGAGGAGGGCCGCCACCCGCACCCCTTTGATGGCCTGGAGTTCCTGTAGGACTTCCTCCACCATGCCTCCTTGTACCAGCTCAGAGGTTTTGCACCCTAAGGGCGATGCGGGAAAGCTCCTGGCCGATGGCCTTGCGGTCCATGCCCCGCTCCACCACCGCCCCCAGGACGTACTCCCCTACCCGTAGGGCCAGGATCTCGTGGGTGTCCGTGGCCAGGGTGAACCGGCGCACCTCTCCGGAGAGGGCCTCCGCCAAGGGGGTCATGTGGCGCACCAGGGAGGCCAGCTCCGCCGCCAGGACCTCGGCCGGGGGGTGGCCCCGGCCTAGGGCCTCTATGACCAGGCCGTCCAAGCCCGTAAGCACCGCCCGCTTGACGCCAAAGGGCGCCAGGCTTTCTAGGTAAGCCATCCCGCCACCTCCGCCAGTTTTTCCACGGTTTTGGCCGTTTGCAAGCGCGCCTGGCCCAGGTTGGCCTCCGGCTTCATCAGGAGAAGGAGAAAGAGTTCCTCGTGGCCTTGCCCTTGAGGAAAGGCACCTTGAGGTCTGGGGCTGGCTTTGCGCACCATCTGGGCGTAGCCTACCACGGGGTGGCCCCCCACCAGGAGCTCCTGCACCCGAGGGGTGCCCAAACTTCCGGCGTAAGCGGCCTTGGCCTGGCGCAGGAGGGCGGCATGTTCGGCCACGGCCGCCTCCAGGTCCACCCGCTTACGCCGCACCCCCTCCACCAGAAGGCCATCCAGGGTGCCGATGGCCGCGGCAAAAGCCCCTTCTACTTGGTCCAAGAGATGGTGCAAAACCTCCTCCATACTGCCCTTATACCGTTTTTACCATCCCCTTCTTCACGTTCCTCCGAAAAGAGGCCAAAGATGAGCCCCACCCCCGTGCAAACCAGGGTGGGATGCTCCTACAGGGCCTTCCTCCCCTCCAGGGCCCGGCCTAAGGTTACCTCGTCCACGTACTCCAGGCTTCCCCCCACGGGAAGGCCGTAGGCCAGGCGGCTGGCCTTGACCCCCCGGCGCTTGAGCTCCTCCGCCAGGTATAGGGCCGTGGCCTCCCCCTCCACGGTCATGGAGGTGGCCAGGACCACTTCCTCCACCCCCGGGAGCCTGGGCCAGAGGCTTTCCAGGTTGAGCTCCCTTGGCCCCACCCCTTCTAAGGGGTTCAGGGCCCCGCCCAGCACGTGGTAAAGCCCGTGGAACTCGCCGCTCCTTTCCAGGGCATAGAGGTCGGAAACCGTTTCCACCACGGCGATCACCGACCGGTCCCGGGTTTCGTCCTGGCAGATGGGGCAAAGTTCCCCTTCCGCCAGGTTGCCGCAGATCCGGCAGACGCCCAAGGCCTCGAGCCCGGCCAAGGCCCTTTCCAGTTCCGCAGCCTCCTCTCGGTGGAAGGCCAGATGGAGGGAAAGCTTCTGGGCGGTTTTGGGGCCGATTCCCGGCAGGCGGGAGAGGGCGCGGGTGAGCTTGAGGAGGCTTTCCGGGTACCGCATCCTAGAAAAGCTTGCCCAGCACCTGGCCCACGCCCCCCAGCTCCCGGGCCATCTCCTTTTCCGAAAGCTCGTGGGCCTTCTTCTGGGCGTCCTGGATGGCCACCAGCAGGAGGTCCTCCAGGCCCTCGAGGTCCTCCTGGAAGGCGGTGAGCACCTCGGGCTTCAGGCGGACGGCCAGGATCTTGCCGTGGCCGTTGGCCTCCACTTCCACCAGGCCCTGGGCCGTGCCCACCACGGTCATGGTCTCTAGCCTCTCTTGCACCTCAGCGGCCTTTTTCTGGGCCTTTTGCGCTTCCTTCAAGAGCTTCTGCAGGTTCATGCTCCCTCCTCCCTGAGTATAGTGGAAGGCATGGAGCGCCCAAGAAGGCTGCGTTCGCCCCTTCTCCGGCCCCTGGTGGCCGAGGTGGAGCTTAGCCCCAGGCACCTGATCCTACCGGTCTTTGTAAAGGAGGAGGGGGAGCCGGAGGAGGTTTCCTCCATGCCCGGGGTCTTCCGCCATCCCCTGGCCCACCTTCCCCGCCTGGGGGAGGAGGTGCTGAAGGCGGGCCTGGGTGGGATCATCCTCTTCGGCGTATTACCCGAGGAGGAAAAGGATACCTTGGGCCATGGGGCGTATGCGGAGGAAGGGATCGTCCAGCGGGCCATCCGCCTTTTGAAGCGGGAGTTTCCGGAGCTTTTGGTCATGGCCGACACCTGCCTTTGTGAGTACACGGACCACGGCCACTGCGGGGTGGTGCGGGAAGGCCCCTTGGGATTCCACGTGGATAACGACGCCACCCTCCAGCTTTTGGCCAAAACGGCCCTTTCCCAGGCCCAGGCGGGGGCGGATGTGGTGGCCCCCAGCGCCATGATGGATGGGCAGGTTAGGGCCATCCGGGAGGCCTTGGACCGGGGGGGGTTCGTCCACGTGCCCATCCTCTCCTATGCGGTGAAGTATGCCTCCGCCTTCTATGGGCCTTTCCGGGAGGCGGCAGGGAGCACCCCCCAGTTTGGCGACCGGGCTGGGTACCAGATGGACCCCAGGGCGGGCCTCTGGGATGCCTTGCGGGAGGCGGGGCTGGATGACCTCGAGGGGGCCGACATGCTCATGGTCAAGCCCGCCCTGCCCTACCTGGACGTGCTCTTGGCCCTTAAGGGGCGGTTTTCCAAGCCCCTTTTCGCCTACCAGGTGTCCGGGGAGTACGCCATGCTGAAGGCGGCAAGCCTCAAGGGCTGGCTGGACGAGAGGCGGGCGGTTCTGGAAAGCCTTTACGCCTTAAGGCGGGCTGGGGCCCAGGGGATCCTCACCTACTACGCCCTGGAGGCGGCCCGCTGGCTGAGGGAAGCCTAGCTAGGCTTCTTGGGTGGGAGGGGTTTCCTTGGGGGCGGGGATGCCCCCGGTAAGGAGGGTGTAGGCCGCCGCCAGGCTCACCAGGCTCCCCGCCAAGAGGAACACCGTGGGGGCTCCTATGGGGCCTTCCAAGGCCCCGCCCCACATGGTCCCGAGAAGCACGGCAGCGTTCATCACCGCACCGAAGGCGGCGAAGATCCGCCCCCGCATCTCCTGGGGGGTGTTGAGCTGCAGGATGGAGCGGGCGGGGACGATGAAGGCCATGTTGAGGAAACCGCTTAGGAAGAAGGCCAGGAGCACCCAGGCGAAGAGGGGGAAGGCGCCGATGGAGGCTTCAAAGACTCCAAATAGCAAAAGCCCCAGGAGAAACAGCCGTTCCCGGGGAATGCGCCTGAGGAGATAGGGGATGGAGAGGCCTCCCAGGATGGCCCCTAAGGCCATGGCGGCCTCCATAAAGCCAAACCCCGCCGAGCCCACCCCAAGCCACTTGATGGCCAGCACCACCCCCAAGGCGGTTTCCACAGAACCGAAAGCGGCGGCCACGAACAGGGTGCCCACCGCCCGGCGAAGGGCGGGGTGGCCCACCAGGTGGCCGATGCCCTCCTTCACCCGGGCGAAAAAGGCGGCTTTGGGAAGCCTTTGGGGCCTCAGGGAAGGGAGGCCCATCAGGATGAGCCCTGAGGCCAGGTAGGTGGCCGCATCCAGATAGAAGGCAAACTACTCGTAGAGGTCCACCAGGTCGGCCAGGTGTTCCACCTACTCATCCTATAATGGGTCCGATGCG
>NZ_CALLUR010000050.1:0-24045 GCF_938010445.1 uncultured Thermus sp. | reverse complement strand
TAAGTTTGAGGAGGAGCTAAGGCGGCTGAGCGGGTTGGTGGACCACCTCTCCGCACGCCCCCTTTTCCTTTTCAACGAGAGTTTTGCTGCCACCAGCGAACCAGAGGGATCGGAGCTGGGAACAGGGGTGGTGCGGGCTTTTGTGGAACAAGGGGTGCGAGTGGTGTTCGTCACGCACTTTTACTCCCTGGCTGCGGCCTTCCTGGGAGATCCCCAGGCCCTTTGCCTGCGAGCGGAGCGGCTTGCCGATGGCCGGCGCACCTACCGCCTGAAGCTGGGGCTTCCGGAACCCACGTCCTACAGCGGGGACCTTTTGCGCCAGATCTTTGGTCAGGAGGCCCTCTGAGCTCCAGGCAACTACTCCTTTTCTGTCCAGGTGGCCAGCGTCTCCGCCAGTTGCTGCCGAAGCCTTTCCAAGGGTTCCGGAAAGGCGGCCAAGGCATCTGCAGGATGCTCAGCCCTCTGCACCTCCTCGCTCAGAAGCCGCTCCAAGGCTGCTAGGATGCCCATAAGGCGGAGGCGGAGGAAGCGTTGGGGGCTAAAGACCTGACGTTCAGCCAGGAGGGCTTTGGCCGCTTCTTCCACTTCGGCCAGCGGCTGGACCTCCACTCCCAGGCGCCGTCCCACTTCCATCAGGTCCAGAAAAGCCCCCAAGAGGGGCTCTCCCTTGGGGGGCTCCCCGGGGGCCAGGCGGCTTAGGAGGGCCAGGGTTCCTCCCAGTTCCGCCCGCAAGCCGGCGAGGTGGAACTCCAGTACCTGGCGGTCACTCTGGCATTTGAAGAGCTCGTAGCGTAAAACGGCGTTCTCCTTTAACGCAGGTGCTGCTTCTTGGGTAATACGCTGGTTCTGTGAACGAAGAAAAGCGATTTCCTCTTGGGCTTGTTCCAGTTTCTGCCTGAGCTCCTCCAGAAGCTGGGCTTCTTGGGAATGGGGGCCCTGGGGATTTTTGCGGTTTCGCTTGAAAAGCCCCATGGACTCTACCTCCTAACACGGGCCAGGAGGGCCAAAAGCGCGAGGAGGGCTAGGGCCTCGCTCAGGACGGCAAAGGCCATCACCTGAGCGGGGGAGCGATCGTACAGGAGACCCATGGCCACGCTTCCGATGAGCCAAGCTAGGCCAAAGGCAGTGTCAAAGAGCCCATAGGCGAAGGCCGAGCCTCCAAGGCGGCCTACGCCAGCCCGCATCACGCTCTCCTGCAGACCCAAGGCCCCACCCCAAAGCAGGCTTCCCGCCCACCAAAGGCCCGGGCCACCCTCCAGGAGGAGAGCCGGGGCGGCCAAGGCCAGAAGGGGCGCCAGAAGGAGGCTCTTTAGGCCCATGCGGTCAAAGGCTAGGCCCGCAAGGAGGGCCAAAAGGGCGTCCGCTCCCATAGCCAGGGCATAGAAAAGGGGAATCTGCTTAGGCTCGGCTCCCGACCTCTCCAGATGGAAGGCCAAGAGCTGGAAGTGGACCAGACCTAGGGCAAAGAGGGCGGCGTAGGCAAGGTAAAGGTAAAATCCAGGGGGGAGGACTTGGCTGGGATTTTTCCTTTCTGCTTTGGGCTCGAGGCCCCGGGCCCCCAGGAGGACCAGGAGGGCCAGAAGGGCGGGAAGGAGCAAAAGGGCAAAGCCCATGCGGTAGCCTCCCAGGGCCACGCCCAGGGCCACCAGGAGGGGGCCAAGGACGGCCCCCAGCTGGTCCATGGTCTCGTGGATGCCGAAGGCCTTGCCAAAGCCCACCTCCTCCCCGGCCCTGGCCAGGAGGGCATCCCGGGAAGGGGTGCGAAGGCCCTTGCCCAAGCGTTCCAGGAAGAGGAGGAGGCTGGCCCCGCCCACGTTCTGGGCCAGAGCCAGGGCGGGTACCGAGAGAAGGTTCACCGCATAGCCCAGGTAGAGGAGGGGCCAGTGGAGCCGGAAGCGATCGGCAAGGCCTCCGGAGCCCAGGCGGGCCAGGTAGCCCAGAAACTCTCCCACCCCTGCCACCAAGCCTACCAGGGCCCCGGAGGCTCCCAAGGCTCCCAGGAAGGCCCCGGAGACGCTCCGCCCTCCTTCGTAGGTGAGGTCGGCGAAAAGGCTCACCAAGCCTATGGCCATCACAAACCGCCACGCTGCGTTCATTTTCCCTCCGGAAGGTAGCGCACCTCCTGCACCCTCTCCAGGGTGGCCAGGCCTTCCGTTACCATACCATCCCGCGTGGGCAGGAGGGCCTGGTTTGTCTCTTCTATGACCACATCTCCCTCATCACCGGGAGGTCTTCGGAAAGTTGAAGGGTTTTGGCATTGTGGATCCGGAAGTGGGCTCCTTGACCCCAGAACCCCTTGAAGGCCCTGGCTCCGGCCGGACCCCCGTCCGTGGCGGCCTGGATGCTGGCCGCGTGGAGGGGTTGGCCCCCATGCCGGCCTGACTCCCCCATGAAGATAAGCAGGAGCAGGGCACCCCACCGGAAGCGCATTTCCCTCACCTCGCCCTTTCGTAAAGTAGGTTTAGCGCCTCCTTTAGGTAGGCCTCGAGGGGCAGGGACTTTACGGCTTCAAGCAGACCCCCGAGGTCGTACCCCACCCGGTAAAGGCGCACTTCCCCTCCTTCGTAAAGGGCGAGGCTGGCCCGAGGGTCCCCATCCAAGGGTTGGCCCGCCGACCCGGGATTGACGAAGAGCTTCCCTCCGATACGGCGCACGAAGGGAAGGTGGGTGTGGCCAAAAACCACCACCTCAGCCCGCAGGCTTTCCGCCGCTTCTAAAAGGACCTCCTCTCCCGCTTGGGGGTCAAGGCGGTAGTCGTAGAGGGGGTCCTGTAGGCTTCCGTGCACCAGGGCGAAGCGGGTGTGGTCTGCGGCCCAGACCGCGTAAAGGGGTAGGCTTCGCAGGTAGGCCAGATCCTCGGGTCTGAGTGCCTGTCGGGTCCACTCTAGGAGGGCCTTGGCCAACGGGGCCTTGCGAGGGGCTGCCTTGGGGTCCCCGCCAAAGGCTACCGCGTGGTCATGGTTTCCCCGGACCGCCACCGCCCCTACCCGCCGGAGCCAGGCCACCACCCCCCGTGGGCTGGGACCGTAGTTCACAGCATCGCCGGCAAAGAGGACGGCCTCCACCGGACCCACTGCCTGCAGAATGGCCTGAAGGGCCCAGGTGTTGCCGTGCAAGTCGCTCAGGATCAGGATGCGCACGTTACCTTCCCTCTATCCGGTCTTCTAGCAGTTCCCAAAAGCCAAGGAGGGCACCCCATTCCGCCAAGGCCCGGGCAGCCTTTTCCCCCTTCGGGCCATTGGGGAAGAGGGACAACAAGGCCATCAGGGGCAGGGTGTTACCCTGGCTTTTGAGCCGCTCCAGGGCTTCGGGCCAGGGGAGGGTCTGGAGCAGGAAGAGAAGTAGCGCTGCAGGAGGTTCCCAAGGAGTGTTTAGCCAGGC
Source organism: uncultured Thermus sp. (assembly GCF_938010445.1). Lineage (NCBI taxonomy): Bacteria > Thermotogati > Deinococcota > Deinococci > Thermales > Thermaceae > Thermus > uncultured Thermus sp. The sequence continues at coordinate 20,664 of NZ_CALLUR010000050.1, read as the reverse complement.
CTGGCCCTCTGGGGTAAGGGCAAGCTCCAGACCCACCTGCTGGCATAGCCCCACCTTTTCGGCGAGGAGGAGGGCCTCCAGGGGTTCGTCCAGGGAAGCGCGCAGGGCTTCCATGGCCCAGGGTAGGGGTTTGGGATTTGGGGATAGCACCTCTAGGGTATGGTAGAGGTCCTCTGGCCCCACCGGTACTAGGCTTTGGACCATGGCCACCTCCTTTTCTTGCGGACAGCGATCTTTCCGGGTGTTAAGGGAGGATACCGGGGTTCCTCTCCCTTCAGCACCCTACGGTAGCGGTCTTGCAGGGAGCGGAGGTCGCGGATCCAGGCCTCCTCCGGGGCCCGGGGAAACCAGTAGGGACAAGGGCATAGGCGTTTCCAATCCCCCACCGCGGGTTCCCGAGCCCAGGTGAAGGTGAAGCGGCAGGCGAAGAGGGCCCTTCCTTCCAAACGGAAGGGGACCAGGTACAAGCACGCCCGTGGGTGGGTTAAAGCCTCGGGAATGGGGCAGGAGCGGCAGTCCTCCGGGGTTATGGGCCGATCTGCCTCAGCGCTGCAGCGGCCTTCTCGGCGGTAGGGGCAAGGGGGCAGCTCCATCAGTGCACCACCATCACCGCGGAAGGGGCGTAGCGCAAGACCCTCTCAGAAACCGAACCCAGCATCCAGCGCTGCACAGGGGTCAGGCCCCGCCGCCCCAGGACGATGAGGTCAAACCCCTCTTCTTCGGCCACGCGGACCAGGGTCTCTGCCGGATGCCCCACCTGGCTACGGGTCCTTAGGACCACCCCCCGCCGGTCGGCTTCGCTCTGGGCAAAACGGAAGGCTTCGGCCAGGGGCCCCTTGGCCTCCTCCAACACCCCTTCTACTTCAACCCCGAGCTCGGCAAACTCCGGTGGCCGGACCACCGCCAGGGCCAACACCTCCCCGCGGAAGGCCCGGGCCAGCTCTAGAGCCGCCAGCAAAGCCTTCTTCGCAGGTTCTGATCCATCGTACCCCACCAGAATTCTACGGAACATGCCATCTCACCTCGCTCTCCTTCAACTCTTCAGTCGGCCCTTTCCTCGAGGGACTACCCCAGGTCGTCCCTCCTCTCCTGACGGCCTTCCTGAGGGAAGGGCTTGGAGCGCCTAGTCCCCGACCAAGGGGTGGATAGCGAAACCTCCACCTAGCAGCCGCGTACCCTATCCCTTTCCAGGATGGATGGGCCCTGGGCCTATTGTCTGGAGACCTGGGCTCTTTCCGGTGTGCGGACCCTGCAGTCCGGATCTCCTCGAGGCTACCCTTCATCCCGCACCTCCTCGAGGCGTACCTGGGTTTCCCGAAGATGGTGGTGGGGCAGGAAGAAGCGGTTGGCCACCCAAGTGGGCACCACGGCGCTGGCGATGACCGCTGCCACCAGAAGGGAGTACTGTTCCTCGGTGATGATGCCGTGGGTCAGGCCGTAGAGGCTACTGATGGTGCCAAAGGTGAGCCCCGTGGACATGAGGAGGGTGGTGTAGGGCGCATCCCTTCCCCCGTAGCCCAGGACCAGGGTGGTGGGGTAGACTCCTAAAACCTTGGTGCTCATCTTGGCCAGCAGCAAAACGACAAAGCCTCCTAGACCAGCGATAAGGGCAGGCAGGCTCACCAGGCTTCCCGCCCTGAGAAAGTAAAAGGGGGTAAGGAGCCCAAAGGTGAGGGTGCGCAGGCGGCGAATCAGCTGATGGTCCTTGCCCACGCTTCCTGCCAAAACCATGCCCAGCAAATATGCGGGGAGCACGGCCTCCGAGCCGCTCCAGGCCGCCAGGGCTCCTAGGGCAAAAAGGGCGAAGAGGAGAAACTTGGCCTCCAGTTCGTAGGTACCCCCGCCGTAGCGGGCAAAAAATCCGGGGGTAAAGCGTAGGAGCAGGTAAAGGGCCGCCCCTAGCACGAGGGCGAAAATCCAGGTGGCCATCCCAAAAGGGGCGAAGAGCAAACCCAAGGCCAGAATGGTTCCCAGATCGTTGACAAAGCAAGCCGCCAGGATCACCTTGCCGAATGGAGTTTGGTTTAGCCCTAGCTCCAACATCACCGCATACACCACGGCTACGCTGGTGGTGGACAGGGCCACACCGGCGAGCCAGCTGGCCCGGGGGTCCCAACCCAGGAGGGCGTGGGCCAGGAAGGCGGATCCGAGAAAGGGAGCAAAGAAGCCGGCGAGGCCTAGGGCAAAGGCTTGCTTCCAGCTTCGCCGCAGGGTTTCCGGGTCCAGTTCAGCCCCGGCTAGGAAGGTAAGGACCACGCTACCCACCCCTGCCAAAAAGCCCACCCAGGACGCCGAGGTATGAAGGCTCTCCTTGCCTATTAGGGCCCCTGCCGCCACCCCCACCAGGATTTCGGTTAGGGCCACGGAAACCCGGAACCAGATGGAAAACAGGGCCGCTACCACCGCCAAACCCATCCAGACTGCCGCCACATGCCAATCCATGGGTTTCCTCCTTTCCGGGGTAGGAGAAAAGGCTCCTACCCCATGGGGTAGGAGCCATCAGCCCTGGTGGGCGGTTCTAGGCGGGCCCCATCGCCTTAAACCCATTATAGTTGGGGGAATCTGAAGAAGGGATGAAGACCCTTGCTGGTGATGAGGGAGGCCTACAGGCCCTCCTTAGCCTGCGAGAAGGTCGCGGGCCCTTAGGGCCAGGTGCACCTGGGCCAGGACCTCGGGCCGGGAGAGAGGGCCAAGGACCTCTTCCAGCCGCTTCAGGCGGTAGCGCAGGGTGTTGGGGTGGATGTGGAGGGCATAGGCGGCTTCCTCCACGCTGCCCGTGGCCATGTAGACCTCGAGGGTCCTTAGAAGCTTGGGCGGAAGGGGCAGGTAGCGATCCACCAGGGCCTTCAGGTCCTCGGGGGACTGTTGCAGGAGTACGAAGGCCACGGGGTCCAGGCCGCTGAAGGAAAGGGCCTCGCCTGTGCGGGCGGCCTTTAGGGCGATGAGGGCTTCCCGGTAGGCGGTTTGCACCTCTTCCCCGGCGGCATGGACCGCGGAGTAGCCCAGGCGGCTTCCCGGGGGCAGGGCAGAAAGAAGGCTTTGCGCCTCCTTTTGGGGGTTATGCACCTGCCACATGGCCACCAAGCGGTTACCGCGGATGGTGAGGAGGTAGGGGACGCCCAGACGATCCAGGAAGGTGCCCGCCCGGCGGCGGAGCTCTAAGGTGGCCTCCCGCCTCCTTTCCTCCGCCAGGCGGTGGCGCCCGGGCACCGCCTTTGGCTCCACCAGGGCCAGGACCCATTCCACCCCTTCGGTGTCGCCAAAGGCGAAAAGCCGGTCGGATTCCGCCTCCCCGAGGATCAGCCCTTCCAGCAAAGCCCCACCCAAGGATTCCTCCCGCATCCTCTCCAGGGAGCGCTCCAAGGCCCGTACCTTCAGCAGGCGGGCCGCCACCTCCAGGAGGCCTCGAGCCCGTCTGCGCTCCCCTTCCTCCCCGTAGGCCACCAAGAACCCTTCCCCCGCTTCCCAGGCGGTCCATTCCCTGCCTTCCCCCGGTTCCCGGGGGTGCTGGGCGGGCACGGGTCCGGCAAAGCCCAGCACTTCCCCCCAGGGGGCTACCCGGGCCAAGGCCAGGCCGGTGGCTTGGTGGAGAACTTCTAGGAAGGGTCTATCGGGTAGCTTGATGAGGAGGTCCAAGAGGCTGGCCAGGCTCATCCCTGCCCCCAGGTGGAAGAGGCGCAGGGCCACGGCCTTGGCCAGTTCCTCCCGCTTTAGCCAGGGGGGATGGGCGGCCACCCCTAGGCCTTCCTTGCGGGCAAAGTCCAAAAGTTCCGGGTCCGGATGGGAAAGGAGGAAGCCCGAGGCGGTGCGGTAGCGCCAGAGGTTCCCCTCGGGCCGGAAGAGGAGAAGGGCTCCTTCCAGGGGCAGGAGGGGCTTGGGCTCCTCCAGGAGGTAAAGGACGGGGCGGTCTGCAGGGGCTAACACCTCGAGGCCCAGCTCCTCGGCCAGGGCCTGGAAGGCGATGGAGGAGGAACCAAAAACTGACTCAGCCATTGTTAATAAGCACAATAAACCTTTAGGCAGCAGCTAGCCAAGGGTGGCCTTTTGTGCTTTTGCACAAAAAGGAAGGTTGTGTTCGTGTCCCGACCAGTTGCCCGCTGCCCTGGCCCACCCCCATCCTGAGGGGGAAAGGAGCATCATGTTTCAGGGTTCCATTCCTCCTTTGCCCACACCTTTCCGCAAGGGACGCATTGACGAGGAGGCCCTAAGGCGCCTGGTGGAAAGGGCTATCCAAGGGGGTTCCCACGGCCTCAGCGTGGGGGGGACCACCGGGGAGCCCGGAACCTTAACCTTGGAGGAGAGGAAGCGGGTCATAGAGGTGGCCCTGGACCAGACGGCGGGGCGGGTTCCGGTCATCCCCGGAACCGGGGCCTTGAGGCTGGAGGAAACCCTGGAACTCACCCGCTTTGCCCAGGAGGCCGGGGCCCAGGGGGCCATGGTCATCGTCCCCTACTACCTGAAGCCCAACCAGGAGGGGCTATACCGCTACTTCGCCGAGGTGGCGAGGGCGGTGCCCGACTTCCCCTTAATCCTCTACAACATCCCGGGCCGAACCGGGGTGGAGATCGCCCCCAAGACCGTGGCCCGCCTCCGGCGGGACTTTCCCAACATCGTGGGGCTCAAGCACTCCTCCAAGGACCTGGAGTACCTCTCCCAGCTCTTCCAGGAGGCGGGCCGGGACTTTCTCGTTTTTTGCGGCCTGGAAAGCCTCACCCTGCCCATGATGAGCCTGGGGGCGGTGGGGACCATCGCCGCCACCGCCAACTGGCTTCCCCAGGAGGTGGCGAGGCTCACGGAACTGGCCCTCAAGGGGGATTACCAGGGGGCGAGGGAGCTCCACTACCACCTCCTCGAGGCCAACGAGGCCATCTTCTGGGACACCAACCCCATCCCCCTAAAGACGGTGCTTTCCTGGATGGGCCTTTTGCAGAAGGAGTGGCGCCTCCCCTTGGGCCCCACCACCCCCGAGGTGGAGGCGAGGCTTAGGACCATGGCCCAGCGCTACGGGCTTTTGGAGGGGGCATGAAGCTTTGCCGCTTTATCCGCAAGGGCCGGGTCCACCAGGGGGTCTATCGGGACGGCCTCCTCCTGGACGAGGCAGGGGAGGCCCACGACCCCGAGGGGGTTACCTGGCTCCTTCCCTTTACCCCCGGCAAGGTGATCGGGGTGGCCCTGAACTACGCCGACCATGCGGAGGAGCTGGGGCTTCCCCGCCCCGAGGAGCCGGCCCTTTTTTGGAAGCCCAATAGCAGCCTTCTCCCCCACAAGGGGGTGGTGCGCTACCCCCAGGGGGCGGAGTACATGCACTACGAGGTGGAGCTGGCGGTGGTGGTGGGCCGACCCATGCGCAAGGTAAAGGTTAAGGATGCCCTGGACTACGTCCTGGGCTATACCATCGCCAACGACCTGGTGGTGCGGGACTATGTTTCCAACACCTTCCGGCCTCCCATCCGGGCCAAGGGGCGGGACACCTTTGGCCCTCTTGGACCCTTTCTGGTGGTGGGGGAGGTGGCGGACCCTCAGAACCTTGCCCTGAGGGCCTATGTCAACGGGGAGCTTCGCCAGGAGGGGCACACCTCGAGGATGCTCTACTCCGTGGCGGAGCTTTTGGAGTACATCTCCGAGTTCATGACCTTGGAACCCTACGACGTCATCCTCACCGGCACCCCCAAGGGCATAAGCCGGGTGTTCCCTGGGGACGTGATGCGGCTGGAGATCCAGGGGCTGGGTGCCCTGGAAAACCCCATTGAGGAGGAGGCATGAGGTACCAGGACCAGGTGGCGGGGATTCCTTGGGAGAGGATCGAGGCCATCCGAAACGCCCTGAAGGGATGGACGGCCCTCCACTTCATCGGCGGAGAGTTCCGCTCCTCGGAAAGCGGGGAGGTCTTCCCTACCCTGGACCCTTCCGCCAACCAGGTGCTTTCCCATGCGGCCCGGGGCGGGGAAAGGGAGGTGGACCGGGCGGCCAAGGCGGCCCACGAGGCCTTCCCGAAATGGAGCCGCACCCCAGCCCGGGAGCGGAAGCGCTACCTCCTGAGGATCGCCGAGCTTTTGGAAAAGCATGCGGATGAGCTGGCGGTGGTGGAGGCTTTGGATGCCGGGCAGGTTTTGCGCATCGTGAAGGCCCAGGTGGCCCGCTCCGCGGAGAACTTCGCCTTCTACGCCGAGTACGCCGAGCACGCCATGGAGGACCGCACCTTCCCCGTGGACCGGGACTGGCTCTACTACAGCCTACGGGTCCCGGCTGGCCCCGTGGGGATCATCACCCCCTGGAACGCTCCCTTGATGCTTTCCACCTGGCGGATCGCCCCCGCCTTGGCCTTCGGGGACACGGTGGTCCTGAAGCCTGCGGAGTGGAGCCCCTTAACCGCCAGCAAACTGGCGGAGATCGTGCAGGAGGCGGACCTTCCCCCTGGGGTCTTCAACCTGGTGCAGGGGTTTGGCGAGGAGGCGGGGGCCGCCCTGGTGGCCCATCCCCTTGTTCCCCTCATCACCCTCACCGGGGAGACGGAGACCGGGAAGGTGGTGATGCAAAACGCCGCTAAGCACCTGAAACGGCTTTCTTTGGAGCTTGGCGGGAAGAGCCCGGCCTTGGTCTTTGCCGATGCTGATCTGGAGCGGGCTTTGGATGCGGTGGTGTTCCAGATCTACTCCTTCAATGGGGAACGGTGCACGGCCAGCTCCCGCCTGTTGGTGGAGGAGAGCATCTTTGAGGACTTCGTGGGGAGGGTGGCCGAAAGGGCCCGGGCCATCCGGGTGGGCCATCCCCTGGACCCCGAGACGGAGGTGGGGCCCCTCATCCACCCCGAACACCTAGAGAGGGTGCTGGGGTATGTGGAGGCGGGCCTTAGGGAGGGGGCCAGGCTTCTGGTGGGAGGAAGGAGGGCCAGCACCTCCTTCCGCGGGGAAGACCTCTCCCAGGGGAACTACCTGGAGCCCACCCTGTTCGTGGGGGAGAACCATATGCCAATCGCCCAGGAGGAGATCTTCGGTCCCGTTTTGCTGGCCATCCCCTTCAAGGATGAGGAGGAGGCCCTTAGGAAGGCTAACGCTACCAGATACGGCCTGGCGGCCTACGTCTTCACCAAGGACCTGGAGAGGGCCCACCGCCTGGCCCTAGAGCTGCAAGCGGGCCTCATCTATCTGAACAGCCACAACGTGCGCCACCTTCCCACCCCCTTTGGCGGGGTTAAGGAGAGCGGGGACCGGCGGGAAGGGGGGTGGTACGCCCTGGAGTTCTATACCGACCTCAAGGCCGTGGGGCTTCCCCTAAGGCCCCCCCACGTGCCCAAGTTCGGAAAGAGGTGAGAGGATGGCACGAACAGGAGCGGAGTACCTGGAGGCCCTCAAGGAGCGCCCCCCTAACCTCTGGTACAAGGGGGAAAAGGTGGAGGATCCCACCACGCACCCGGTTTTCCGGGGAATCGTGCGCACCATGGCGGCCCTATACGACCTGCAGCACGACCCCCGGTACCGCGAGGCCCTCACCTACGAGGAGGAGGGGAGGCGGCATGGGATGAGCTTCCTCATCCCCAAGACCAAGGAGGACCTAAAGCGCCGGGGCCAGGCCTACAAGCTTTGGGCGGATCAGAACCTGGGGATGATGGGCCGTAGCCCGGATTACCTCAATGCCGTGGTCATGGCCTATGCCGCCAGCGCCGAGTACTTTGGCGAGTTTGCCGACAACGTGCGAAACTATTACCGCTACCTCCGCGACCATGACCTGGCCACCACCCACGCCCTCACCAACCCCCAGGTGAACCGGGCCAAGCCGCCCTCGGCCCAGCCCGATCCCTATATCCCCGTGGGGGTGGTGCGGCAGACGGAAAAGGGCATCGTGGTGCGCGGAGCCCGCATGACCGCCACCTTTCCCCTGGCGGACGAGGTCCTCATCTTCCCCTCCACCCTGCTTAAGGAGGGGCCGGGGAGCGAGAAGTACGCCATCGCCTTCGCCCTGCCCACCTCCACCCCGGGCCTCCACTTCCTCTGCCGCGAGGCCTTGGTGGGAGGGGATAGCCCCTTTGATTATCCCCTCAGCAGCCGCCTCGAGGAGATGGACTGCCTGGTGATCTTTGACGACGTGCTGGTCCCCTGGGAGCGGGTCTTCATCCTGGGAAACGTGGAGCTTTGCAATAACGCCTACGCCGCCACGGGGGCTTTGCAGCACATGGCCCACCAGGTGGTGGCCCTGAAGACCGCTAAGACCGAGGCCTTCCTGGGGGTGGCGGCCCTGATGGCCGAGGGGATCGGGGCCGACGCCTACGGCCACGTGCAGGAGAAGATCGCGGAGATCATCGTCTACCTGGAGGCCATGCGGGCCTTCTGGACCCGGGCGGAGGAGGAGGCCAAGGAGAACGCCTTTGGCCTCTTGGTGCCTGACCGGGGGGCCCTGGATGGGGCCAGGAACCTCTACCCCAGGCTCTACCCCCGCCTTAGGGAGATCCTGGAGCAGATCGGGGCCAGCGGCCTCATCACCCTGCCCTCGGAACGGGACTTCAAGGGACCCTTGGCTCCCCTGTTGGAGAAGTACCTGCAGGGGGCGACCCTCGAGGCCAGGGAACGGGTGGCCCTTTTCCGCCTGGCCTGGGACATGACCCTCTCGGGGTTTGGGGCGCGGCAGGAGCTTTACGAGCGCTTCTTCTTCGGGGACCCGGTGCGCATGTACCAGACCCTCTTTAGCGTGTACGATAAGGAACCCTACAAGGAGCGGATCCGCACCTACCTCAAGGGGGCGCTTTCCGTGTTTAGGGAGGTGGAGGCGTGACGGGTGCCTTTCCCGAGGAATCCGCGGGTTTGCCTACGCCAGAGAAGTCCCTTAAAGAGGCGTTCCGGGAGGCCTTAAGCCGCTTTGCCGCCGGGGTTACGGTGGTGTCCGCCCGGCTGGGGGAAGAGGAACGGGGCATGACCGCCACCGCCTTCATGTCCTTGAGCCTCGAGCCTCCCCTGGTGGCCTTGGGCATCCACGAAAAGGCGAGGCTTCTGCCCATCCTGGAGGCCTCCCGGGCCTTCACCGTCAGCTTTCTGAGGGAGGGGCAGGAGGCGGTTTCCCAGCACTTTGCCGGGAAGCCCCAGGAAGGGGTGGCCCTGGTGGAGGGGAGGGTGGAAGGGGCCCTGGCGGTTTTGCGCTGCCGGTTGGCCGCGGTCTACCCTGGAGGGGACCACCGCCTGGTGGTGGGCCTTGTGGAGGCCATTGAGCTGGGGGAACCGGGCCTTCCCTTGGTGTACTTCGGCCGTGGCTACAGGAGGTTGGTATGGCCATCGTGAGGGTAGGGTTCCTGGAGCTTTGGGTTAAGGACCTGGAGAGGAGCCTGGAGTTTTACCAGGGGCTTTTGGGCTTCCGCCTGGAGCACAGGGAGGGGCAAAGCGCCTACCTGCGGGGTTACGAGGAGCGGGAGTGGAGCCTGAAGCTCACCCAAGGGGCCTTCCCCGCCGTGCGCAGCCTGGGCTTTAAGGTGGACGAAGAGGGGGTGGACCAAGCCCTGGCCTGGGCGGAACGGGAGGGGCTTCCCCACCGTTTGGAGACCGACTGGGGACGGCCGCGGATGCTCCGGGTCCAGGATCCCTTTGGCTACCCCTTGGTCTTCTACTCGGGGGCGGAGAAGCTTCCCCGTGTCCTTCAGGACTACCACCTGTACCGCGGGCCGGGGATTTTGCGCATCGACCACCTGAACCTCTTCTCCCCGGAGGTGGAAAGGGCCACCCGCTACTACCAGGAGGTCCTGGGCTTCCGCCTCACCGAGTACACCGAGGACGAGGAGGGAAGGCTTTGGGCCAGCTGGCTCCACCGCAAGGGGAACGTCCACGACGTGGCCTTCACCAATGGGGAAGGCCCCAGGCTCCACCACTTCGCCTACTGGCTTCCCGACCCCATGGCCATCCTCAGGGCGGCGGACATCCTGGCGGGGGCCAGGAGGACGGACCAGATCGAAAGGGGTCCGGGGCGGCATGGGATATCCAACGCCATGTTCCTCTACCTTAAGGACCCGGACGGGCACCGTATAGAGCTTTACACCTCCGACTACCTCACCGTGGACCCCGACCTGCCCCCGGTGCGCTGGAGCCTGAACGACCCCAGGCGCCAGACCCTTTGGGGGCACAAGACCCCAAGAAGCTGGTTCCTGGAGGGCAGCGCGCTTCTGGACCTCGAGGACCGGCCCTTGCCCACCCGGCCCTCTCCGTTGGCCGGCATCCCCGAGCACGTGACCTAGTTGACGGGACAGATGTCCCTAGGTAGACTGGAAGGCAAACGGTCGTTAGTTAGACCCAGTCCGGGCCTTGCCCGGTGGGAAAGGGACAAGGAGGGAAAAGCATGAAACGATGGTTGGCAGCCCTGTTGGTGTTGGCCCTTTCGGCCCTGGCCCAGGAGGTTCTGAAGGTGGGCGTGGTGGTCTCCGCCACCGGTCCCGCCGCCTCCTTGGGGATTCCGGAACGGAACACCTTCCTCATGCTCCAGGAGATGCTGGACCGGACGGGAGGTGTGGCCGGGCGCAAGGTGCAGTTCGTCATCCTGGACGATGCCTCCGACACCACCCAGGCGGTGCGCAACACCCGCCGCCTGGTGGAGGAGGGCGTGGTGGCCATCATCGGCACCACCACCACCCCGGCCTCCTTGGGCATGATCCCCGTGGTGGCCGAGGCCAAGGTGCCCATGATCTCCTTGGCGGCCAGCAAGGACATCATCCATCCCGTGGACGCCCAGCGCTTCTGGGTCTTCAAGACCCCGCAGACGGAGGAGCTCATGGCCCGGGCCATCGTGGCGGACATGGTGGCCAGAGGGGTGAAGACCGTGGGCTACATCGGCTTCAACGACGCCTACGGGGAGGGCTGGGCCCGCTTCTTTGAGGCCGAGGCCAAGGCCAAGGGCCTCCAGGTGGTGGCCAGCGAGCGGTATGCCCGCACCGACACCTCGGTGACCGGCCAGGTGCTCAGGATCATCGCCCGCCGGCCCGATGCCGTTCTCATCGGGGCGAGCGGCACCCCTGCGGTGCTGCCCCAGCGCACCCTGAGGGAACGGGGGTACGCAGGCCTCATCTACCAGACCCACGGGGTGGCCAACCCCGACTTCCTGCGGGTGGGGGGTAAGGACGTGGAGGGCACCCTCCTTCCCGCCGGCCCCATCCTGGTGGCGGAGCAACTTCCCAGCACCTTCCCCAGCAAGCGGGTGGCCCTGGACTACATCCAGCGCTACGAGGCCAAGTACGGTATCGGCAGCTACTCCACCTTCGGAGCCCATGCCTGGGATGCTTGGCTGATCCTGAAGCCGGCCTTGGAGCGGGCCTTGAAGCGGGTGGATCCCGCCAAGGACCTGGCGGGCTTCCGTTCTGCCTTGCGGGACGAGATCGAAGCCACCCGGAACCTGGTGGCCACCCACGGGGTTTTCACCTTCAGCAAGGAGGACCACCTGGGCCTGCGCTTTGAGGACGCTGCGGTGATGGTCCAAATTGAGGGAGGCCGCTGGAAGCTGGAGCGTATCTTCCGCTAAGCCATGGACGCCACCATCCTCAGCTTCCTACTCTTGGACGGGTTGCAAAACGGGGTGGTCTACGGGCTTCTGGCCCTCTCCCTGGTCCTGGTTTTCGCCGTTACCCGGGTGATCCTGGTGCCCATCGGGGAGCTGCTCATGTTCGCCCCCCTCTCCCTGGTGTGGCTTTTGGAAGGGGAGCTTCCCGGTACCCTGTGGCTGGCCCTGGCCCTGGGGGGGGCCTGGGCCCTGATGGACCGGGGCCGGGGGGCCCTGCTGCCCCTTCTGGGAGGGGTGGGGCTTTTCCTCCTTTTCCTGGTAGCCCAGGGCAGGCCCTTTTTGGCCCATGGGGCGGCGGTGCTCCTGGTGGTCTACCTGGGGGTGGCCACCTATAGGGTCTTCTTCCAGCCCATGCGGGGGGCCACGGTGCTCTCCCTTCTCATCATGGCCGTAGGCCTCCACGTGGCCTACCAGGGCCTGGGCCTGGTCTTCTTCGGCCCCGAGCAGTTCCGGCCCGCCCCCCTCCTTTCCGGGGAGGTCATGGTGGGCCTTTCCTGGCAGGGGGTTTTGGTCCTCCTCTTCGCCGCCTTGAGCCTGGCGGGCCTTTACCTCTTTTTCCGTTTTTCCCTTTTCGGCAAGGCGCTTTTGGCGGCGGCGGAGAACCGCTTGGGAGCCCGGCTTTCCGGCATACGTCCGGAGGAAGCGGGGATGGTGGCCTTTGGCATCGCTAGCCTACTGGCGGCCCTGTCCGGGCTTCTTTTGGCTCCCCTCATCAATGCCGCCTATTTCATGGGCTTTATGCTGGGGCTTAAAGGATTCGTGGCCGCCATCCTGGGGGGGCTTGCCAGTTACCCGGTGGCCTTCTTGGGGGCGCTTCTCGTGGGACTATTTGAAAGCTTTACCAGCTTCTACGCCAGCGCCTACAAGGAGGCCTTGGTCTTCCTACTCCTGGTGCCCGCCCTTTTCTACCAGAGCCTGAGGGCTAGGACGGTGGAGGAGTGATGCGCTACCTTTGGTTTTTGTTGCTCCTTTTGCCCTGGGTACTCTCCCCCTTTCCCTACTACCTCACCCTGCTGAACTTTTTCGCCCTCTCGGCCATGGTGGCCCTTTCCCTTTACGTGCTCACGGGCTTGGCGGGGATGACCAGCTTCGCCCAGGCGGCCTTCATGGGGATGGGGGCCTATGCCACAGCCCTTGTTACCCTTAAGCTGGGGCTTTCTCCTTGGCTGGGGCTTCTGGCAGGGCTGGGGTCGGCGTTTCTGCTGGCTTTGCTCCTGGGGGGGCTTACGGTGCGGCTGAAGGGCCACTTCCTGCCCCTTTCCACCATCGCCTGGCAGGTGGCCCTGTACATTCTGGCGGGGAACCTGGTGGGGCTTACAGGGGGGCACACCGGGCTTACCGATCTCCCCCCGCTGGGCCTCTTCGGTATCCCCCTGGACACGGGCCTTCGCTACGCCTTCCTTACCCTTTTCCTCTTGGCCCTTCTGATCCTGGCCCTCTACAACCTGCGCCATAGCCGCATAGGCCGGGCCCTTTTGGCCCTGAGGGGGGATGCCCTGGCGGCGGCCAGCTTCGGGGTGGATCCGGCAGCCCTCAGACTCAAGGCCTTTTTGCTCTCCGGGACCATCGCTGGCCTGGCCGGTTTCCTTTACGCCCACTTCCTGCGCTTTGTCAATCCCACGCCCTTTTCCCTGGAGGCCTCCATCAAGTATCTGGTGATGGCCGTGGCGGGAGGGGTGGGGAGCATTCCCGGAGTGCTTTTGGGAGCAGCTTTTTTCACCGGCCTCGAGGACTGGCTGAAGGACCTCCTGCCCCTCTTTCTGGGGCGGCAGGGGAACTACGAGACCATCGGCTATGGCCTGATCCTGGCCCTGATCCTTATCCTGGCCCCCAAGGGCCTCTGGCCCCTGGTGGAACGGTACCTGCCAAGCCGGGACCCAGGGCTGCCCCAGGGGGAACCCCTTTCCCTCCGGAGCCCTGACGGCCCCCGGGGTGAGGTGGTTCTGGAGGTTCGGGGCCTGCAGAAGTCCTTCGGGGGGCTTTTGGCGGTGGCTGGGGTTTCCTTCTCCCTAAAGCGGGGGGAGATCCTGGCCCTGATCGGGCCCAACGGGGCGGGGAAGAGCACCACCTTCAACCTGGTGGCCGGGGCCCTGCTCCCCGACCGGGGCCAGGTGTACCTCTTCGGCCAGGAGATCACGGGGCTCCCTCCCCACCGGATCCATGCCTTGGGCCTGGGCCGCACCTTTCAGCACCCGCACCTCTTCCCGGAGCTCACGGTGCTGGAAAACGCCGCCTTGGGTACCCATAGCCGCACCCGGGCGGGCTTTTTCCAGGCCCTTTTGGGCCTATCCCGCAAGGAGGAGGAACAGGCCTTGGCCACGGCTTACCGGGCCCTGGTGCGGGTGGGGTTGGAGTCCTTGGCCCTGGAAAAGGCGGAGCGCCTTTCCGTGGGTCAACAGCGCCTTTTGGAGATCGCCCGGGTCCTGGCCTCGGGGGCGGAGGTGCTCCTTTTGGACGAGCCGGGGGCGGGGCTAAGGGCCCAAGAGAAAAGGGAGCTGGCCTCCCTTCTCCGTTCCCTGGTCAGGGAGGGCTATACGGTCCTGATCGTGGACCACGACATGGACCTCATCATGGGCCTGGCGGACCGGGTGGTGGTGATGAACTACGGGGAGAAGATTGCGGAAGGAAGCCCCAAGGAGGTGCAGAGGAACCCCCTGGTGCGGGCGGCCTATTTGGGAGAGGAGGAGGTGGCATGAGTCTCCTTTCCGTTCAGGGTCTGACCGTGCGCTACGGGCCCCTGGAGGCGGTCCGGGAGGTAACCTTTTCCCTGAAGCCAGGGGAAGCCCTCACCCTCATCGGCCCCAATGGGGCGGGGAAGACCAGCGTGCTGCGGGGGCTTTTGGGCCTGGCCCAGGCGGAGGGGAAGGTTTTCCTGGACGGGGAGGAGGTGCGGCTACGAAGCCCGGAAGCCCTTCTAGCCCGGGGTCTGGTCCTGGTGCCGGAGGGCCGGGCCCTTTTTCCCGGGCTTTCCGTGGAGGACAACCTGCTCCTGGGGGGGTTTACCCGTTTCCGCCGGCGGGAGAACCTCAGGCCGGACCTGGAGAGGGTCTATGCCCTTTTCCCCCGGCTTTTGGAGAGGAGAAGGCAGCCCGCCGGTACCCTTTCCGGTGGGGAGCAGCAGATGCTGGCCATCGGCCGCGCCCTCATGGCGAGGCCCCGGCTCCTCCTTCTGGACGAGCCCTCCTTGGGCCTGGCTCCCCTGATGGTGCGGGAGATCTACCGCATCCTGGGGGAGCTTAAGGGCGCGGGGACCACCCTCCTTTTGGTGGAGCAAAACGCCAAGGTGGCCTTGGCCCTGGCGGACCGGGGGCTGGTGCTGGAGGCGGGGGAGGTGGTCCTCGAGGGGCCGGCGGAGGCCTTGAGGCAGGACCCCAGAGTGGTGGAGGCCTATTTGGGGCTATCCCGGGAGGTGGAAGGGTGAGGGAATTCCCGGGGGATACCTTCATGCGCACCTGGGGCCTCCAGGTTGGGCACCTGGCCCCGGGGGAAGCGGTGGTGGCGAAGGCGCACCTCAACCCCCACGGGGGCTTCCTCAAGGTACTGAGCCGCGTGGCCTGCGCCTTGGCTTGCACCTCCCGGGGGTCCGCCGTGGCCCTCTCCTGCCGCCCGGATTACTTCCGTCCCCTTTCTACTGGGGTGCGGGTAGAGGCCAGGGCAAAGGAGGCGAACCTCTTCCGGCGCCCCGACACCTATCCGGTGGTCTCTGAGGGTGGGTTCAGCGCCTGGTCTTGTGGGAATGGTACTTCGCCTTGGAGGTGATGCGGAATGATGTACCAGCCGGAACTGGAAACCCTGTCCAGGGAAAAGCTTAGGGCCTTGCAGGAGGAGAGGCTGGGGGCCGTGGTGGCCTACGTGTACGAAAGGGTGCCCTTCTACCGGCGGCTTCTGGATGAAGCGGGGGTGGACCCGAAGGGGGTGCGGACCCTCGAGGACCTTCCCAAACTCCCCTTCACCAAGAAGGACCACCTCAGGGAAAACTACCCCTTTGGCCTCTTCGCCGTGCCCCGGGAGGAGGTGGCCCGCATCCATGCCAGCAGCGGCACCACGGGTAAGCCCACGGTGGTGGGCTACACCAAGAAAGACCTGCAGGTCTTCGCGGAGGTGGTGGCCCGCTCCCTGGCCGCCGCCGGGGCCAGGCCGGGCATGATGCTCCATAACGCCTATGGCTATGGCCTCTTTACTGGGGGCCTGGGTCTCCACGCCGGGGCCGAGGCCTTGGGGATGACCGTGGTCCCCGTTTCCGGGGGCATGACCGAGCGGCAGCTCATGCTGATTCAGGACTTCCGTCCGGAGGTGATCTCCTGTACCCCCTCCTACGCCCAAACCCTGGCGGAGGAGTTTAGGAAGCGGGGGGTTTCCCCGGAGGAGCTTTCCCTGGAGTACGCCGTGCTGGGGGCTGAGCCCTGGACCGAGGCCATCCGCAAGCAGGTGGATGAGGGCCTGGGGGTGCGGAGTACCAACATCTACGGGCTATCCGAGATCATCGGTCCGGGGGTTTCCAACGAGTGCGTGGAGGAGCGCCAGGGAAGCCATATCTGGGAGGACCACTTCCTTCCCGAGGTGGTGGACCCTACCACCGGCGAGCCCCTTCCCGAGGGCCAGGTGGGGGTCTTGGTCTTCACCACCCTCACCAAGGAGGCCCTGCCCCTCCTGCGCTACTGGACGGGGGACCTCACCTTCCTCACCTATGAGCCCTGTGCTTGCGGCCGGACCCACGTGCGGATGGGTCCCATCCTAGGCCGCACCGACGATATGCTCATCATCCGCGGGGTGAACGTCTATCCCACCCAGGTGGAGGCGGTGCTCCTAGGGATCCCCGAGGTGGAGCCCTATTACCAGATCGTGGTGCGGCGGGAGGGAACCCTGGACGAGGCCGAGCTGAGGGTGGAGGTTTCCCAGGCCTTTTTCCAGGAGATTGGCCGCAAGGCCCTTTCCGATGAGGTCATTGAGGCCGACCACCGCCTCCATGCCCTTAGGGAGAAGGTGGCCCACAAGATTAAGGACACCATCGGGGTGAGCATGAGGGTAACCCTCCTGGCCCCCGGGGAGGCCCCCAGGAGCGAGGGGGGGAAGCTGCGGCGGGTTTTGGACCTGAGGAAGTAGGCCATGCGCCCCATCCCCATCGGTTTTGAGGCGGTGTTTGAGACCTTGGTTACCCCTGAGATGACCGTGAACTTTGAGGAGCTGGGCCCGGTCCATCCCGTGTACGCCACCTACTGGATGGCCAAGCACATGGAGCTGGCGGGGCGGAAGATCATCCTTCCTTTCCTGGAGGAGGGGGAGGAGGGGATCGGTAGCTACGTGGAGGTGCGCCACCTGGCCTCCGCCTTGCCGGGGATGCGGGTGCGGATCGTGGCCCGCCATGAGCGCACGGAGGGGAACCGGGTCTACGCCACCATGGAGGCCTACAACGAGCTGGGGGACCTGATCGGCCGGGGGCGCACGGAGCAGGTGATCCTGCCCAAGGAAAAGGTGGAGGCCCTCTTTGCCCGCTTGCGGGAGAGGTGGGAGGCCTCTGGCCACTCCCGGGGTTAAGGCCACCTGGGACCCCGGTTCCTAAAGCCGCAGGGGCTTGCCGGCCACCAGGAGGTAGACGGCCTGGGCGGCTTCAGCCAATAGGGCGTTCACCTGGCCCAAAAGGTCCCGATAGCGCCGGGCCAGAGGGTTTGCCGGGACAATCCCCATCCCTACCTCGTTGGAAACGGCGATGACCCGCTTGCCGCTGGACCCCACCGCCTGGAGAAAGCGCCGGGTCTCCGCCACGGGGTCCAGGCCCTTTTCCAAGAGATTGGCCACCCAAAGGGTAAGGCAGTCCACCACCACCGTGGGGTGGCGGGCCTGTTCCAGGGCCTCCGCCAGATGGAGGGGTTCTTCCAGGGTCTCCCAGGTGGGAGGGCGTTCTGCCCGGTGGCGGGCGATCCTTTCCTGCATCTCCGCATCCCGGGCTTCCGCGGTGGCGATGAGGGAGGCGTAGGGGCCGGCTAGGCTTTGCGCATAGCGGCTTTTACCGCTTTTGGCCCCGCCCAGGAGCAGGACCAGGCCGGGCGGAGGCGGGGGGTCCGGATCCCTTCCGCTGGCCGCTTCCTTGGGCCCAGAAGGGATGCTCTGGCCTAGGACAAGCCCCAAGCCCCGGTGGAGGCGGTTTAGGTCCAGGTGCTCCTCCAGGGCGTCGGCGAGATGGTCTAGGGCCTCCTCCAATCCCCTAGCCTCCCGGCCAAAGAGGGCCCGTTGGACCCCGGGGTTTTCCAGGAGGCCGTGGAGCCAGGTGGCCAGGAGGGGGCCTTCCTGATGTACCAAAGGAAGCCCCTGGCCGTGGTGGATCTCGTAGCCCTCCACCTCGAGGCCGTTAAGCCTGGCCCAAAACCCCTCGAGCCCGCTGAGCCGGATCCGGCTTCGGCGTACGGTCTTCTCCCGGGCCATCCGCACCCGGAAGGGGAGGAGGCCAAGGCCCGGGAACACCCCCTGGGCCTCCACGCCCGCTTCGTCCTCGAGGAGCTCCGCCAACATCTCCGCCCCACCGCAGAGGGCCAGCACCGGCTTGCCGGCGTCTAGATGCGCCTGCAGGAGGGGGAAAAGGGGGCGAAGCCAGGCCAGGTCCTTGGCGGGCAGGCGGCTACCCGGCAGGATGAGGAGTTCGGCGCCTTCGGCCTCCTCCAGGGTGCGGGCGTACACGGGGCGGGCCAGCTCCGAAAGGGGCCAGAACTCGTCCAGGTTGGAGGCGTGGGGGTAGCGCAGGATGGCCACCTTGGGGCCTCGCCCCCTGTGGGGCACGGGGCGGAAGCCATCCTCCTCGGGCAAAGCCACGGAGAGCATGGGCAAGGTGCCCAGGACGGGTATCCCCGTCCAGCCCTCGAGGAGACCATAAGCCGGTTCCAAAAGGCGGAAATCGCCCCGGAACTTGTTGAGGACGAAGCCCAAAAGCCTTTCCCGGTGTTCCCCCAGTAGGGCCCAGGTGCCGTAGAGGGCGGCCAGTGCCCCGCCTTGGTCCACGTCCGCCACCAGGAGGGCCCTGGCTCCCGCCCACTCCGCCACCCGGAGGTTGGGCAGGTCGGGCCAGAGGTTGCGCTCCACCGGGCTTCCCGCCCCTTCCAGGACCAGGAGGTCAAACTCCCCGCCTAGGGTTTCCAAGGCCTCGCGCACAGGCCCTTCCAGATGGGGTCGGCGTTGGGCCCAAGGGAGCCCCGAAAGGAAGGGGTCCAGCTGGCCCAGGACCACCACCTGGCTTCCCATCTCGCCCAAGGGCTTGATGAGGACAGGGTTCATGCGGGGATCGGGTTCAACCCCCGCTGCCAGGGCCTGTAGCCACTGGGCGCTGGCCATCTCCCCGCCGCCCACCACCCGGGCGTGGTTGGACATGTTTTGCGCTTTAAAGGGCGCCACCCTTAACCCCTGGCGCCGGAAGTGGCGGAGGAGCCCAGCGGTGAGCAGGCTTTTGCCCACGCCGCTTCCCGTGCCCCAGACCATGAGGGCCTTAGCCTGCACCCAGCACCTCCGGGATCCTATCGGGCAAGACCCAAGGAGGCCTACCCTCCCGTAGCCTTCCCGCCGCCTGGGTAAGGGAGGCAGCCGGGGCCATCACCTCCTCACTATACTTGGGACAACACGGACACCAGGGCCTGGATGGCCTCCTCCCTTTGCGCGGAAAGCCTCAGCCACTCCGGCAGGCCGAAGCTGGTGGCGTCCCGCACCCTTATCCCCTTTTCCCGAAGCCTCCGGGCCACCTCCGTGGCCTGGCCCACCCGCACCAGGAGGAAGTTGGTGGGGCTTTCCCGCACCTCGAGGCCCAGTTCCCGAAGCCTCTGGGCCAAGAGGCGCCGCAAGCGGTGGAGCTCGGCCTTAGCCCGGTCCAACCACGCCTGGGCCTCGGGGTCCAGGTGCCCCTCTAAAAGGGCCTCCCCATACACGGAAACCGGCCAGGAGGGGGCCAGGTTACGAAAGGGGGTAAGGTCCAAGGGGGCCACCAGGTACCCGGCCCGCACCCCCGTGAGGCCATGGGCCTTGTTGGGGCTATAGAGCCGCCAGGCGTTTTGGGGTAGAGGAAAAGGGGTTTCCAACAGAGGGTAGTAGGCCAGGTCCAGCACCAAGGCTCCCCCGGCCCTGGTTGTGGCCTCCTCCAGAAAGGGGTAGACCTCCCCCGTGGGGTTATTGGGCACGCAGAGGAAGGCCAAGGAGCTTCTGGGCAAGAGCCTGAGGAACTCCTCGGGGCTTTCCGTTTCCCAAAGGGGCAGGTCCAAGGCCCGGGCGGCCCGGGCGTACTCGCTGAAGGTGGGCTGAAGGAGGAGAATGGGGCCTCTTAGGAAGTTCCAACGGACCAGGCGGTGGATGAGTTCGCTGGTGCCCGTGCCCACGGCCACGTGGGTTTCCGGGACCCCGTGGCTTTCCGCCAGCAGGCGGTGGAGCCTCCGGTAGAGGGGGTCCGGGTAGCGGCTGGGATCGGCCCGCCGTAGGTATTCCAGGATTACCGGATTGGGCCCTAAGGCGTTGACGTTGGTGGAGAAGTCGTGGAGGGGCTCGGGGCCTCCATCGGGTCCCCCGTGGATAGGCGTTAGCACGTCTCCCAGCATGCCTTCCATGCTACGCCTCTCTGCCTTAGCGACCGTGGCCCTGGCCCTGTTCCCAAGGCCCGCCCCTTGGGAAAAGGGGTTAGGGCCGCCCCAGGCGGCCCCCTGCGGGGTAGTGTGGGGAAGGAGGAGGCTGGTGTAGAGGACCAGCGCTTACACTTTCCACGTTTCCACACCGGAAGGGAAACTGGGGGCGTGAAGGGAACACGGGTGTATCTCCTTTCCGAGGCCCGGGGCCTTTCCCGGGACCTCTTGGGCGGCAAGGGGTTTGGGCTCGTGGAGATGGTCCGGGCGGGGCTTCCCGTTCCCCCGGCTCTCATCGTCACCACGGAGGCTTGCCGCCTTTTCTTGCGGGAGGGGGCCGTCCCTGGTCTATGGGAGGAGGTCCGGGCTAAGATGGCGGCCCTCGAGGGCCTAGTAGGCAAACGCTTCGGCAAAGGGGAGGGGAATACCCCTCCCCTTCTGGTTTCCGTGCGGAGCGGGGCCCCGGTGTCCATGCCCGGGATGATGGACACCATCCTCAACCTGGGCCTGACCCTGGAGGGGGTGGAAAGCCTGGCCCGGGCTTCAGGGAACCCCC
>NZ_CALLUR010000049.1:0-5400 GCF_938010445.1 uncultured Thermus sp. | reverse complement strand
CGGGCGGCAACCTCCAGGGCAACTACTTCGGCATCCGGGTGGCCACCAAGCCCTTTGCGGGTCTAGACCTGGCCCTGAGCTATGCGGCCAACGACGGCCCACCTCCACCTGCCGGTCCCCAGCCAAACCCGGTGCGCTCCGCCCTGGGCCTGGACGGCAGCCTGAAGCTGGGGGACTTCTCCGTGAAGGGGCTTTTCGTCACCTCCAAGACCACCAACATCGGGGGCTACTTCCAGGACTACTTTGACCCCGCCACGGCCGACTGGGCCTACTACGTGCAGCTGGAGGGCAAGCTGGGCCCCGTGGGCCTCAAGGCCAACTACCGGGCCATTGACCCCCAGTATAAGGACGGCGTTGCGGGCATGTCCGCAAGCCACCTGGCCTACTACGGGGGCGTAAAAGGCCGCCAGTCCCCCGCCCCCTACCCTGACAACCAGGAAGGGGTAGGCGTGAGCCTGGACGCCTCCTTGGGTCCGGTGGGGCTGGAGCTCTACGGGGATAGCTCCGGCACCTATCCATACAGTCCGCCGTTAGCCATCACCACCGACCTTGGGGCCGCCGCCACCCTGGGTCTGCCCATGGCCTTCAGCCTGAAGGTGGCCTACGATACCCGGTTCAATGCGGGGAGTAGCTACTTTGACCTCGGGGCCCCCCCGGCCAGCTCCACCGTCACCGGCACCTTGAGCCATAATGGCGGCGCGAAGGACGCCCTGGTGAAGGACCTGAACCTGACCCTCGAGGGTAAGTATGACATCCCAGGCAACTTCTTTGGCCTGGCCGCCTTTGGCACCTACAAGCTGGGCCTTGGCCCCTTGAGCCTGGACACCCTCCTCTTCCGCTACAGCGATCCGAATCTCAGCGTGCCTAACAACGAGACCCTTAAGGGCGGCCTCCAGGCCTCCGTGGACCTGGGGGGCCTCCTCCCCCTGAAGCCCAGGCTCCTGGGGGAGGTGGTGGCCCGGCAGACCGGCGGCACCGAGGAGCTCAAGTGGGGGGTGGGCCTCTCCCTGGGTGAGTTCCTCTTCCCTGGCTCCAGCCTCGAGGCCCGCTACGCGGAGTACCGGGCCAGCAATGTGGCCAGCGTGTTCGTGGGGGCTGCCGACAACGCCTTCCGTGCAGACAAGGACAACCTGTACTCTGGTGCCGGTCCGAATAGCGGCAGCCTGGCGGGCTTCAACGTCACCTGGCGTTACTACGACCTGAGGGCCGACTACGGGGAGTACCTGACCTCGGCTGGGGATCACGCCCGCACCTTCCGCATCACCTACACCGTCAAGTTCTAGGGCCGTGGCTCCTAAGGCCCCCCGCCCCCTGGGCGGGGGGCTTTGCTATGGTGGAGGTATGCCCTTCCGCTACCACGGCCCAAGCCCCAAGGGGGACCAGCCCAAGGCCATCCGGGAGCTCGTGCAGGCCTTGGGGGACGGGGAGCGCTTCGTTACCCTCCTGGGGGCCACGGGAACAGGGAAAACGGTGACGGTGGCCAAGGTGATCGAGGCCCTGGGGAGGCCGGCCCTGGTCCTGGCCCCCAACAAGATCCTGGCGGCCCAGCTGGCGGCGGAGTTTAGGGAGCTTTTCCCGGAAAACGCCGTGGAGTACTTCATCAGCTACTACGATTACTACCAGCCCGAGGCCTACGTGCCGGGGAAGGACCTCTACATTGAGAAGGACGCCAGCATCAACCCTGAGATTGAGCGCCTCCGCCACTCCACCACCCGTAGCCTCCTCACCCGTAGGGACGTGGTGGTGGTGGCCTCGGTGTCGGCCATCTACGGCCTGGGGGACCCCCGGGAGTACCGGCAAAGGAACCTGGTGGTGGAACGGGGGGCCCTCTACCCCCGGGAGGCCCTTTTGGAGAGGCTTCTGGAGCTGGGGTATACCCGCAACGATATCGACCTGGCCCCGGGCCGCTTCCGGGCCAGGGGGGAGGTCCTGGAGATCTTCCCCGCCTACGAGACGGAGCCCCTCCGGGTGGAGCTCTTTGGGGATGAGGTGGAGCGCATCCTCCAGGTGCACCCCATCACGGGGGAGAGGCTAAGGGAGCTTCCCGGCTTCGTCCTCTTTCCCGCCACCCATTACCTTTCCCCGGAGGGGCTGGAGGGGATCCTTAAGGAGATTGAGAAGGAGCTATGGGAAAGGGTCCGCCACTTTGAGGAAAGGGGGGAGGTCCTCTACGCCCAGCGCCTCAAGGAGCGCACCCTTTACGACCTGGAGATGCTAAGGGTCATGGGCACCTGCCCGGGGGTGGAGAACTACGCCCGCTACTTCACGGGCAAGGCCCCCGGGGAGCCCCCCTACACCCTTTTGGACTACTTCCCCGAGGATTTCCTGGTCTTCCTGGACGAGTCCCACGTGACCGTGCCCCAGCTTCAGGGCATGTACCGGGGGGACTATGTGCGCAAGAAGACCCTGGTGGACTACGGCTTCCGCCTGCCCAGCGCCCTGGACAACCGGCCCCTGCGCTTTGAGGAGTTCCTGGAGAGGGTGCCCCAGGTGGTCTTCGTCTCCGCCACCCCGGGGCCCTTTGAGCTTGCCCACTCGGGCCGGATGGTGGAGCAGATCATCCGCCCCACGGGGCTTCTGGACCCCCTGGTGGTGGTGAAGCCCACGGCGAACCAGATCCTGGACCTCATGGAGGGGATCCGGGAACGGGCGGCAAGGGGGGAGAGGACCCTGGTCACCGTCCTCACGGTGCGCATGGCCGAGGAGCTCACCGCCTTTTTGCAGGAGCATGGCGTAAGGGCCCGGTACTTGCACCACGAGCTGGACGCCTTTGAGCGCCAGGCCCTGATCCGGGACCTTAGGCTTGGGCATTTTGACGCCCTGGTGGGGATCAACCTCTTAAGGGAGGGTCTGGACATCCCCGAGGTCTCCCTGGTGGCCATCCTGGACGCCGACAAGACAGGGTTCTTGCGGAGCGAACGGAGCCTCATCCAGACCATCGGCCGGGCGGCCAGGAACGCCAAGGGGGAGGTCTGGCTCTATGCGGACACGGTCTCCGAGGCCATGGAGAGGGCCATCCGGGAGACCAACCGGAGAAGGGCCTTGCAGGAGGCCTACAACCGGGAGCACGGCATCGTCCCGGAGACGGTGCGCAAGGAGGTCAGGGCCATCATCCGCCCGGAGGGGTACGAGGAGGCCGCCCTGGAGGCCTTGGAGGGGGAGGACCTGAAGGAGCAGATTGCCCAGCTGGAGCTGGCCATGTGGCAGGCGGCGGAGGCCCTGGACTTTGAGCGGGCGGCGAGGCTTAGGGACGAGATTCGGGCCCTCGAGGCCCGCCTACAGGGCCTCAAGGGCCCGGAGCCGGTGCCGGGAAGGAGGAAGCGGAGGCGCCGCTAGGCCAAGAGGAGGACGGGGTTTTCCAGGTAGAGGGCCACCCGTTCCAGAAGCCTCTGGGCCAGGGGCGCCTCGAGGCCCGAGGCCGCCAGGAGGCCCCCTTCGTCCAGGAAAAGGCTGGGCTGGCCGGTGTGCACCTCTTCCCCGGTGGCGAAGCACAAAAGCCCTTCTCCCTCCTCCCCACCCTCCTGGTGGAAGAGGGCGAGGAAGCCCAGGGCTGGCCTCACGCCCCACACCCCATCCCCCACCACCCGGCCAAGGAGGGGCTCAAGGGGGAGTTCCAGGTCGGCCAGAGCCCTCTCGGCCGCCTTCAGGAGGAAGGGCAAGGGTGTTGCCGGCACCCCGTGTACCCTTTGGAAGGCCTCCAGGGCTGCCCTGAGTCCCTCGGGGCTGAACCGCAGGCGGTGGACCCGTAGAAGGGAGGGGGCAGGGGTGGCGGCGAGGCCGGGAGTGGGGATGGGCGTGGGGGCAGGGATGGCCCCGGCTAGGGGAGCCTCTTGGGCTGGGGCCTTTGCGGTGACCCCCGGCAGCTTGGAGGCTTCCGCCCCTTGGCCCCCCCCCAGAGCTTCTTCCACTAAGGCTTCGGGGCGAGGTGGCAAAGGCCCCTCCTCCGCACCCAAAAGGAGCTCTTCCAGCTCCTCCTCCGGCTCCGGGAAAAGGGCTTCCTCTTGAGGCTCAAAGGGGGAGAGGCTTTCCCGGGAGGTTTTCTGGGGAACCTCCTCGGCCAGGAGGAGATCCTCTTCCAGGTCCAGCTCCAGGTCCTCCAGAAGGGCGGGCTCGAGGTCCAGCTCCTCCTCGGCCACCTCCTCCACCGCCAGGGTGGGGGCCTTGGGTGGGGTGGGGAGGACGTCCTCCAGGTCCACCCCTTCCCGGTCCAGGACTTCCTGGACCCGCTTCAGCTCCTCTTCCGGGGGCAGGGGTGGGGCCTCTTCCGGCATGGGGGGCAACTCCACCTCCCCGGCCATCACCTTGGCCAGGAAGGCCAGGATGTCCCGCTCCACAATGGTGCCATCGGGCCCGGTGCCCTGGAGCCTGCGCCAGTCTATGCCGTTTTCCTCGGCCAGACGCCGGGCCAGGGGCGTGATCTTGGGTTCGGCCATCTTGGCCCTATGATAACAGGGTGGAAGCCAGGTTCGCGGAACTCTTGGCGGCGTACTGCCTCGAGGCCCAGGAAGGGGAGGCCATTTTGGTGGAGGCGGAACTTCCAGCCTTGCCCCTCCTGCCCCACTTGAAAAGGGCCTTCCTAGGGCGGGGGGCCTACCCTCTTTTCCGCATCGGCTACCCGGGGGAAGGGCGGGATTTCCTCCTCCACGGGGGGGCTTGGCTGGAGAGGATACCGGAGGTGGAGCGCGCTCTTTATGAGCAGGCGGACAAGTTCCTGCGCATCCTTTCCGCGGAAAACCCCCTGGAGGTAGCCTCCCTGGACCCCGGGCTTTCCCTCAGGCACCAGCGGGCCTGGCAGCCGCTTGCCGAGCTCCGCTTAAAAAAGCCCTGGGCCCTCACCCTCTACCCCACGGTGGGCTACGCGGTGGGGGCGGGGATGGGCACGGAGGAGTTCCGGGAGTACTTGCAAAGGGCCTTGTTCCTGGACCGGGAAGACCCCGTTGCCGCTTGGAAAGCCCTTGCCCGCTTCCAAGAGGCCTTGATCCAGAGGCTGGCCCAAGGAGAGGAGCTTCGCCTCCTGGCCCCGGGCACGGACCTAAGGCTTTCCGTGGCGGGCAGGCGGTGGATCAACTCCGATGGCCGGCGCAACATGCCCTCGGGAGAGGTGTTTACCGGCCCCCTGGAGGACTCCGCCGAGGGCGAGGTGCGCTTCAACCTGCCCGCCTTCGTGGGGGGAAGGCGGGTGGAAGGGGTCTACCTGCGCTTCCAGAGGGGCGAGGTGGTGGAGGCCCGGGCGGAGGTGGGGGAAGAGTACCTGCGGGCGGCCCTGGCCACGGATGAGGGGGCCAGGCGGCTTGGCGAGGTGGGCATTGGCACCAACTTCGGCCTCACCCGCCCCACGGGCCTCATCCTCCTGGACGAGAAGATGGGGGGTACCGTGCACCTGGCCCTGGGACGGAGCTA
>NZ_CALLUR010000048.1:0-12145 GCF_938010445.1 uncultured Thermus sp. | reverse complement strand
AGGCGGAAGCGGGTGGGCAGGCGCTTCACAAAGGCCAGGGCTTCCTCCAGGCCCACCCGGTGGCCCGGGGAGACGAAGAGGGGCTTTACCCCCTTTCGGCTGCGGTAGGCGTAGCCCAGGGGGCGGCCTTCCGGGGAGAGGAGCCGTACCGCACTTCCCGCCTCCCGGGGCAAGGGGCCTTCCAGACGGCCATAGAGCAGGCGTTTGGCCACGCCGATGCTGGGGAGGTCCAGGTGCACCCCCAGGTGGCTGGCGATGCCCAGGCCCCGGGGATGGGCGATGCCTTGGCCATCCACCAGTAGGGCCTCGGGGGGCTCGGGAAGCGCGCTTAACGCCTGAAGATACGCAGGGGCCTCGCGGAAGGAGAGGAAACCGGGGATGTAGGGAAAGAGGTCCTCCTCGGGCACCACCCCTAGCCCCACGGCGAGAGGGCCCTTCTCCAAGTGGTATAGCACCGCCACCGCCACCAGGGGCTTCCCCCTTTTGTGGGAGGCGTCCAGGGCGGCGATCCGCTGAACGCCTGCCAGGCTTCCTTCCAGGATCACCTTTTCTGCCAGGCTCCTTTGCAGAGCCATGGCTTCCTGGAGATCCGCTGGCTTGGGAAAGGTCTTCCTTGGCACGGGGCTTGCCCCCTTTCTCTTTGCTCTTTGCAAGCCCACCGGGACTGGGTTGGCGGTAAGCCTTTACCGGGGTGCCATCTGGGTCTTTCCCAGGTGGGGTATTAGGTGGCCTCCCGCAGGCGCTCCAGCACCTCCGGGTCGGAGGGGTCCACCCCGTAGAGCAAGGCCAGGTAGTAGGCGGTCCAGGCCAGGCGGTACCACAGGGCCAGGGCTTGGGCCAGGCGGCTGCCTGAGGGAGCGGGCACCTCGGCGATGGCGTCCACCCGGGTTTCCAGGATCTCCTTGGCCAGGCGTACCGCCTCCCCCTCCCCCAGGAGGAGGGCGGCCAGGGGGTCTCCCTGCTCGTGGCGGGCCTCGAGGCCTGTGAGGAAAAACTCCAGGGCGCTATGGGGTGGGGTGAGGGCTAGGCTTTTCCCAATCCGGGCAAAAAGGCTCTGCCCTGCTTCCTCCAAGGGGCGGAAAAAGGGAGCGTAGAGGAGGGGGATCCTCTCCACCAGGGTGTAGGCCAGGAACTTGGCGGGGTTCTCCTCGAGGGGGATCTCCGGGGTAAGGCGTCTTCTTTCCTCCAGAAGGACCTTATCCACCTCGGAAAGGGCTTCCTCCTGCCCCGTGGCCAGAAGGAGGAAGCGCAGGTAGCGGTAAGGGTTCAAGGGGCTTGGGGAGAGGTAGACCTCCACACCGGGGCGGAGGCCCAGCTTGACCACCCCTACCCGCTCCGTTTCCGCCAGAAGGGAAAGGGCCGCGGCCTCTCCCAGGTCGTACCCCCCCTCCAGCACGAATAGGGTCCCTTCCTCTGTCCAGTCGGGGAGGCCGGAGAGCCGGGCGGCGAAGTGGCCTTCCCCATAGCCCAAGGCGGCGTGGGGTGCGGGGTAGGGGCGGGTGGGCACGGGCCCCGAACCCACCAGGTCGCGAAGCTCCAGGGCTAAGCCCCGGCGGTCCGCCAGATAAGTTTCCTCCCGGTCCAGGTCGCGCATACCCCTTATGCTAACCCCTGTGCAGGTGTTGCACCCTAAGCCGGTGGTCCGTCCTTGGGGAGGGAGCGCCTTGGGCTTTGGCCCGGGAGTGGGCGAGGTCTGGTTGGCGGAAGCGCCCCTGTTGGTAAAACTCTTGGACCCGGTGGAGTGGCTTTCCGTCCAGGTCCACCCACCCCATGGTTATGCCTTAAGGGTGGAAGGCGGGCCCGGCAAGTACGAGGCCTGGTACGTGCTCACCCCGGGGGAGATCGTATACGGTTTTGCCCAACCGGTAAGCCGAGAGGAGGTACGAAGGAGGGTAGCGGAAGGAAGCCTGGAGGGGATTTTAAACCGCATCCGGGTTGCCCTTGGCCAAGTGGTCTACATACCGGCAGGGGTGGTGCACGCCCTGGGCCCGGGGGTGCAGGTTTACGAGGTCCAGACCCCCTCGGACTTCACCTACCGACTTTATGATTACGGCCGTCCCCGGGAGCTCCACCTGGAAAAGGCCCTGGAGGTGGCCGTTTTGGAGCCCACCCCCTTACCCCCAGTCCGGCCTGAGCCCGTGGCGGGAGGGGAGTGCCTGCTCAAGACCCCTTATTTTCGTCTCCATCGCTACCCCCTTCCCGGGGGGCTAGGCCTCCATCCGCAGGCGCCCCTTCTCCTAACCCTCCTGGAAGGGAAGGCCCAGGTGCAGGGAATCCACCTGGAACCCCCAGCTACCTTCCTCCTGGAGCCGGGGGAACAGGTCTGGGTGGAAGGGGAGGGGTGGTTTCTCGGGGTTAGCCCTGAAGGCTTTGGATGAGGGCCTCCACCTTGGAGGAGGGTTTCTCCCCCAGTTCCTCCCAAAGGTGTTTGCGGTAGCGCTGAAGAAGCCTCAGGGCCCGGGCCCTTTGGCCTTGGGATAGGTAGGATCGGACCAGGGGGAGGAGGGCTTCCTCGTCCAAGGGATCCAGCTCCAAGATCCGCTCCAGAAAGCGGGGTTCCCCCCTCTTGAGGAATAAGGCCCGCACCCGGTGGAAAACCTCCTCCCGCTTCCGGTCCCAAAGGGGATGGTCCAGGCTGGGGAAAAGGGGTTCGCGGTAAAGCTCCAAAACCCTTTCCGCCTGGCCCCGTTGCAAGGCTTCCTCTAGGGCAAAAAGATCGGCTTCCACCCGCATCAGCCCCTCCTCCCCCAGGTAGGTGGGCACCCCCCAGGGCTCCAGGACCTTGCGAAGGCGGACTAGCCACACGTAAAGGTTGTTCAAGGCCGCCTCCTCGGTCACGTCCGGCCAAAGGGCAAAGGCCACCTCCTCCCGGGGCAGGCCCAGGAGCATAAGGGCGAAGACTTCCCTGGCCTTTCCCTTCAGGGTTACAGGCCCCAAGGGATGTTCCACTTGGAAGCGCCCCAGGACCTGGACCCTTAAGGGTGGGATCTCAGGGAGCCTCAGGGCGATGGCCTCCTTCCATCCGGAACGCAGGACCTCGAGGAGGGGGTAGGCCCGGGCCAGCTCGGGGCGCTTCCTGGGGAGGGCCTCCAGGGGAAGGAGGCCTGGTAGGAGGCCTTCGCCAACATCGGTTAGGGTGAGGAGGGCCTTTAGGTCCTCCTCCTCGGCGAGGAGGCGGTAGCGGGCAGCGTGCCAGAGGAGCCTTTCCTCTAGGTTTCCGGGATAAGGGGGCAGAAGCCCCGGGTCTTTTCGCAAAAGGGCCCGGGTGAGGCTGGGGAAGAAACCCGAAAGGCCCTCCACCAGGCCCGGATCCCCCCTGAGCTCCGCCAAGAGGGCCCTTCCCCTTTCCACCAGGTAGGCGTTTTCCCAGAGTTCCGCCTGGGCCACCAGCCGGGCGAGGGTTTCGGCATCCTGGTCCATGTGCGCCAGGAGCATTTTGGCCTCCAGGGAGGCCAGGGGGTGGCCAGGAGTCTGGCGGGCCCTTTCCAAGTAGCCACGCGCCATCTCCCTCTGCCCCAGGAGGAGGTGGAGCCAGCCCAGGTCCCGGAGGTGGCCGGCGAGGTTTTGCGGGATATGGCGCTCCATCAGCCCCAGGGCTTCCTCGAGGGCCTCTATCCTTTCCCGAAAGGCCCCCTTTAGCTCAAAGCGCAGGAGGGCCAGGTTGCTGAGGGGGGCGATCCGGTAGGGGCTTTCCGGGGGTAGGTGGCGGAGGGCCTCTTCCAAAAGCCTTGCCGCCTCCTCGGGCCGGCCTTCCTCAAAGGGTACCCGGGCGGCGTCGTTCAGGAAACGGCCGGCCAGCTCGGGGCTGACCTTAGGGAGGAGGGCCAGGCCCCGTTCCAAATAGGCCCGGGCCCGGGGGAGGTCCTGGCCCAAACGGCTTTCCGAGAGGTAATAGGCCAGGTGGCCCATGGCGGTGAGGGCCAAGCCGGGGTCCGGGGAGGATTCCGCTAGCTCCGTCAAAAGGGCCAGCCCCTCCTTCCTGCCGCACTGGGCCAGGGCCTCCCCCAGGCGCAGGTGGGCCCTTGGGCCCCCTTGGCGGAGGAGGTCCTGCCAATCCAAAAGCCTTTCCGCGGGGATCGGCAGGGTGATGGGGCTCTCTAGAAGGGACAAAAGTTCCCCCTTGAGGCCCGCTTCCCAGTAGGCTTCCGCCAACAAGGCGGGGGGAAGCCTTCCCGCGGCTTGGCGCACGGCCCGTTGCACCTCCTTTAGGAGGCTCTTTCGGGCCATCTCCTTGAGGAGGGGGTGGAGGGCGTAGCCCTCCGGCAGGCGCCTTAGCAGCCCTTTGTGGAAGAGGCTTTCCGTTTCTGGGCGGGCCAGGGAAGGGGGTAGGTGGGGAAGAGCGGCCAGCAGAAGACCTTCTTGGAACTCCCCGGGGGACAGGCTTTCCCTTAAGCCCTGCAGGAGGGCCTTGGGCTCAGGGGGGTTTCCCGTGAGGGCGGAGAGGAAAAGGGGAAGGGGCCAGCCCCCCGTGGCCCGGTGGGCCTCCGCAAAGCCTTCCTTGCCGGCGAAGAGGGCCTCGGCCTCCTCGAGGGTAAAGGCCAGATGGGAAGCCTTTAGGTGGACGAGCCTTCCCTCGGCCAGGAGCTTGGGAAGTTCAGGGTAGGGGAGGGGTTTGCGGCTGGCCAGGACCACCAGGGCGGGAAGGGTGCGCAGGAGGGGAGAGAGGCCCTCCTTACCGGTAAGGTCCTCCAGGACCACCAGGGTGGGCTCGGACTTGAGGGCCTCCACCACCGCCCCCCAAGGCACCTCCTCGGGGAGGCCTAGGGCCTTGGCCAGAAGCCCTTTGGGTTCGCCCAGGAGGGCGCTGATCCAGAAGGTGCGTATTCCCAGACGGGCGGAAAGCTGCCCCGCCAGGACGCTTTTGCCAAAGCCGGCAGGGGCTTCCAGCCACACGGCAAAGCCCGGTTCCTGGGGCAGGAGGTCCAAAAGCCGTGGGCGCTCCAGGTAGACCGGGCTTTGCCAGGTCAGGGCCATGCTTGTCCTCCATTTTAGCCGGGTTCCGGCCTTGACCAAAGCCCACCTGCCTTTCAGACTGGGGGGCATGGACCGGCCCTACCTGGACCTAGGCCCCTTGGGCCCCTTGCGGGGACGCTTGCGCGTTCCTGGGGACAAGTCCGTGACCCATAGGGGCCTCATGCTCCTGGCCCTAAGCCAAGGGGAAGGAAGGCTCCTTTACCCTTTGAAGGCGGGAGACACCCTCTCCACCGCCCGGGCCATGCAGGCCTTGGGGGCGGAGGTCCTCGAGGAGGGCCCCCACTTCCGGGTGCGGGGGCAGGGGCTTCGCTTGCAGGAGCCTGAGGATGTGGTGGACTGCGGCAACGCCGGCACCCTCATGCGGCTTCTCCTGGGAATCCTAGCCGGGCAAGAGGGGCTTTTTGCCGTGCTAACGGGGGATGCCTCCTTGCGCCGCCGCCCCATGGGCCGGGTGGTGGAGCCCTTGCGGGCCATGGGGGCCTCCATAGAGGGAAGGGAAGGGGGGAGGAAGGCGCCTTTGGCGGTGCGGGGTGGGAGCCTAAGGGGGATTTCCTATACCCTTCCCGTGCCCAGCGCCCAGGTGAAAAGCGCCCTTCTCCTGGCAGGGCTTTTTGCCGAGGGCGTCACGGAGGTGGTGGAGCCTGTTCCCACCCGGGACCACACGGAAAGGCTTTTCCACCACTTTGGCCTGCCCCTGGTAAAGGAGGGGCAGCGCATCCGCACCCAAAGGGCCGAGCCCTTCCCCGCCAAGGACCTTACCGTGCCCGGGGACTTCTCCTCCGCGGCCTTCTTCCTGGTGGCGGCCCTCATCGTTCCGGATTCGGAGGTTACGGTGGAGGGGGTGGGGCTAAACCCCACCCGCACGGGGCTTTTAGAGGTGCTCCGGGAGATGGGGGGGGATTTGGAGTGGCAGGTGGTGGAGGGCCAGGCGGGGGAGCCTGTGGGCTGGATCCGGGCCCGGTATAGCCCCCTGAAGGGGGTTTCCGTGGACCCAAGTCTCATCCCCCTCATGGTGGACGAGGTGCCTATCCTGGCGGCGGCGGCGGCTTGGGCGGAAGGGGAGACCTACATTCCGGGCCTTTCCGAACTGCGGGTGAAGGAGTCGGACCGGGTTGCCGCCATCGCCCAAAACCTTAGGGCCCTAGGGGTGGCGGTGGAGGAAGGGCCGGACTGGCTGAGGATCCAAGGGGGCGGGGTGCGGCCGGGAGAAGTGGAGCCCTTCCACGACCACCGGATCGCCATGGCCTTCGCCGTGGCGGGCCTTAGGGTGGGGGTGAGGATCCACGAACCCCAGTGGGCGGAGATCTCCTATCCCGGTTTTTTCCAGGACCTGAAGCGGCTATGCGGGGCATCGTGACCATAGATGGGCCTTCTGCCTCGGGGAAAAGCTCGGTGGCCAAAAGGGTGGCGGAGGCCTTGGGGGTGCCCTATTTGAGCAGCGGCCTCCTCTACCGGGCGGTGGCCTATCTGGCCTCGAGGGCCGGGGTGGAGCCAGGGGATGAGAAAGGGGTTTTGCGCCTTCTCAAAGGCCTCTCCCTCCGCCTCC
This sequence comes from uncultured Thermus sp., assembly GCF_938010445.1. Classification (NCBI taxonomy): domain Bacteria; kingdom Thermotogati; phylum Deinococcota; class Deinococci; order Thermales; family Thermaceae; genus Thermus; species uncultured Thermus sp. The sequence continues at coordinate 5,625 of NZ_CALLUR010000048.1, read as the reverse complement.
TGCCCAAGGCCGAGGGGAACCGGGTGGTGGTGGATGGGCCTTCGGGGCTGGAGGACCTGACCCCCCACCTCCACACCCCGGAGGTGGACCGGGTGGTTTCCTTGGTGGCCCGGCATCCCGGGGTGCGCTCTTGGGTCAACGAAAGGCTAAAGGAAGTTCCGCCGCCCTTCGTGGCCGAGGGGCGGGATATGGGCACGGCGGTCTTCCCCGAGGCTCCCCACAAGTTCTACCTCACGGCCCGCCCCGAGGTGCGGGCCAAAAGGCGCACCGCCGAGCGCCCCCAGGACTACGAGGAAGTGCTTAGGGACCTTTTGCGGCGGGACGAACTGGACAGGGGCCAAAGCGCGCCCGCTCCAGAGGCCATCGTGGTGGATACCAGCGAGATGGCCCTCGAGGAGGTGGTGGCCCGCGTGCTCTCCCACATCCGTGACTGAGCATGGTTCCCGGAGCCAAGGAAAGGCCGGTCCACGAGTTCTTGAACATCGTCCTCTTCCGCCCCCTGGCCCACCTGGTGGTGCGCCTTCTCCTCTTCACCCCGGTTAGGCCCCACCACCTGGTCCTCTTCCACACCTTTTTGGTCCTCTTGGCCTCCTGGTGTATCCTTAGGGGCCTGGATGTGGCGGCCGCCCTTCTCCTTCAACTAAAGACCATTCTGGATAATGCCGACGGGCAGCTGGCCCGCCTGAGGGGGGAGGCCACGGAGCTGGGCCGGTATCTGGACACGGAGCTGGACCTCTTGGGAAACCTCTTCCTGTTTGTGGCCTTGGGGGCGCGTACCGGGGCTTGGGAGCTTTCCGCCCTGGCCTTTGTGGTCTTCACCTGGGTCCAGTCCTACGACTTTAACCTGGAAAGGCTTTATAGGGAAGCCCGGGGTCTCCCCCTGCCCGCGGAGAAACTGGATCCCCCTGGCCCCCTCCTGGGTTTTTTGCGGGGGGTTTACCGCGGGTTTTTCCTGCCCCAGGACCGGGCTGTAAGGGCTTTGGAGACCTTCTTGCTGCGCCGTTTTCGCCTTTCCCCCATGCGGTTTTGGGACGAAGGGGCCTTGGCGGGGGTGGTGAACCTGGGCCTCACCACCCAGCTTTTCTTCCTGGGAGTCTTCTTGCTCTTTCACCAGCCTAGGGCCTATCTTACCTTCGTGGTCCTTCAGGCCCTGTATCTTATGCTTTGGTATTTATGGAGGATTCTCCGCGCCATCCCATCCCCACGGTAGGAGCCTTGGTGGAACAGGAAGGTAGGGTGCTTCTGGTGCGCACCCAAAAGTGGCGGGGGCTATGGGGGGTGCCTGGGGGGAAGGTGGAGTGGGGGGAGTCCTTGGAGGCGGCCCTCAGGCGGGAGTTTTGGGAAGAGGTGGGCCTGGGCCTTAAGGAGGTGCGCTTTGCCTTGGTGCAGGAGGCCATCTTTAGCCCGGAGTTCCACAAGCCCACCCACATGCTCCTTTTCAACTACTTTGCCCAAGGGGAAGGGGAGGTGCGGCCCGGGGAGGAGATCCTGGAGTGGGCCTGGGTAAGGCCGGAAGAGGGCTTTTCTTTTCCTCTGAACAGCTTCACTCGGGTTTTGCTGGAAACCTATTTGGAGGGAAGATGAGGGTCGCCTTGGTCACGGGGAGCGCCAAGGGCATTGGCCGGGCCATCCTCCTGGCCCTGGCCAAGGAGGGCTTCCAGGTGGCGGTCCACTACCGCACCTCGGAGGGTCTGGCCGAGGCCACCCGCCTCGAGGCCGAGGCCTTGGGGGTAAAGGCCATCAAGGTGCGGGCCGACCTCACCCGGGAGGAGGAGGTCCGGGCCTTGGTGGAGGAGGTGCGCTACCACCTGGGGGGGGTTGGCGTTCTGGTGAACAACGTGGGGGACTACCTCTTTAAACCCATTGAGGAGGTTTCCCTGGAAGAGTGGCGCTGGATTTTGGACTCCAACCTCACCAGCACCTTCCTCCTCACCCAAAGGGTCCTTCCCCTCATGGTGGAGCAGGGGTATGGGCGCATCGTTAACCTGGGCTACGCCGGGGCCCAGAACCTCTTAGCCCGGCCCCACATCACCCCCTACGCCATCGCCAAAACCGGGGTGATCCTATACACCAAGGCCATCGCCAAGCGCTTCGCCCAGGCGGGGATCACCGCCAACGTGGTGGCCCCGGGGGTGGCGGAGAACTCCATTTCCAAGCCCCTTCAGGAGATCCCCATGGCCCGGCTGGCCCTCCTGGAGGAGATCGCCCAGGCGGTGCTCTTCTTCGTGCGGGAGCCCTACGTGACGGGGCAGGTCCTCGAGGTGGCCGGGGGGTGGAACCTCTAGGGCCACTGGGTCTACGCGTGTGCCCGCTCCACCCCGGCCAAATGGGAGCGGGGGATCCTTCCCCTTGGGGGCCTGATGGGGAAGAGGCGGTCAGGCCTATCCCTGAGGTGAAGAACCCCTTCGCATGGTAGGTTAGAGGCCATGGACGGTAACGCTCCCGACCCCAAGTACTGGGAAAAGATGCGCCTGGTGGCCGAGGTCCTGAAGGCCGTGGAGGGGCCCATCTACATCGCCACCCACGTGGACCCCGACGGGGACGCCATCGGTAGCTCCTTGGGGCTTTACCGGGCCCTCAAGGCCTTGGGGAAGGAGGCCTACTGGGTGGCCGAACCCCCCAGGTTCCTCCGCTTTCTGCCCAAGGAGGAGGAGTACTCGGACCCTTTGGAGAAGCTTCCCGTAGGGGCCACCCTGGTGGCCCTGGACAGCGCCGAGCCGGGCCGGGTGGTGGGGGTGCCGGTGGAGGGGTTGGTCATCAACATTGACCACCACGGCACCAATCCCCGTTTTGGCCACATCGCGGTGGTGGACCCCTCCAAGGCGGCCACCGCCCAGATGGTGAAGGACCTCATTGACCTTTTGGGGGTGGAGTGGACGGCGGAGATCGCCACCCCTGTGCTCACGGGCATCCTCACCGATACCGGCAACTTCCGCTTCGCCAACACCACCCCGGAGGTGCTCAAGGTGGCCTCGGAGCTTCTGGGGTATGGGGTGAAGCTTGCCGAGCTCACCGATAGGCTCCAGTTCCGCCCGCCCTCCTACTTCCGCCTCATGGGGCAGGTGCTTTCCACCGTGGCCTTCCACTACGGGGGGCTCTTGGTCACCGCTCACCTTCCTGAGGAGGCCAAGCGGGACGAGGAGGACTCCGACGACTTCGTGGGCCTCATCCGCTACGTGGAAGGAAGTGTGGTTTCCGTCTTCCTGCGCAAGCGAGGGGAAGGGGTGAAGGTCTCCATCCGCTCCCGGGGTGGGGTTTCCGCCCAGAACATCGCCGTAAGGCTTGGGGGCGGGGGGCATGTGCCTGCGGCCGGGGCTACCCTCGAGGGGGTAGACCTGGACCGGGCCTACGAGATGGTCCTCGAGGCGGTGGCGGAGGAGCTCCGGCGGGCGGGATACCTTTAGGGCCTAGGGGCCGGTTTCCCCGTCCACCAGCCTGCGTTCCCGGATGCCCGCTTGGGCGTAAGGGGCCAACTTCGTTCCGTCTACGGGGGTAGACACCACCTCCCCCAGGGGATGCCCTTGGGCTCGGGGAGGGACTGGACCTAAGGGTCCTCCCGGGGCTTTAGGAGGGGGATGTCCGGTTGGGGGAGGGTAGGACAAGGGGGTTGTCTGCCGGGACGATGCCCGGCCCCGTAGGGCCTTTCCAGGGCCTTGGCCTGGCAGGAGAATAGCCCCGCGCCTCCCGGGGTTCGCCCACCCCTTGCGGCGCCTCCCTAGGGAGGGCTTCAAACCCCTCCTTGCGGATCCGGTGGGCTAGGCCCCGTACTTGAGGAGCCTCCCCGCATGGGCCAGGAGAAGGGGCATGAGCTCCACCCCCCTTAGGTGCCCCAGGCTTCCTTTGAGGGCCTCGCCCTCGGTGAAGCGGCGGGCGGCATCCTGGCGTAGGTAAGGGGCCTTGAGGAGGAGGGGCACCGGGTGCCAGGAGTGGGCCTTGAGGAGGGCGGGGGTGGAGTGGTCCCCGGTGAGGGCCAGGACGTCCGGCCTTAGGGCTAGGATTTCCGGCAAAAGGGCGTCAAAGCGTTGGATCTCCGCCACCTTACCCAGGAAGTCCCCATCCTCCCCCTTGGCGTCGGGTTTTTTGAAGTGAAGGTAAAAGAAGTCGTACTGGTCCCAGTGTTCCCTGAGGGCCTGAAGTTTCCCCTCATGGGCATCGCCTTCGCCTTCTACGGGGAGGACCTCCATGCCCACCAGGCTGGCCAGGCCCTTGTACATGGGGTAGCTGGCGATGGCCGCCGCCCGCAGGCCGTAGACCTCCGCCATGCTGGGGAAGGAGGGCCGCCTCGAGGCCCCACGGAAAAGGGCCCCGTTGATCTTGGGCTCGTCCTTGAGCACCTCCCGGATGCGCTCCGAAAGGAGGTTCACCACCCGGGCGGTTTTCCTCGAGGCCTCGTCCAGGGCCTCCGCCTTAAGGGGGGGAAGCCCCGCCTTCTGGGGGTCGGTGTCCGTGACCCCATCCCCAAGGCCTTCCCCCCTCAGGACCACCAGAAACCGGTGCTCACTCTCCGTATAGAAGCGAACCTCCACATCCTCTACCCGAGGGATGGCCTCTTGGAGCTTGGCCACTACCTGCCGGTTTTCCTGGGTGCTGGGACGGCCTGCCCGGCGGTCCAGCACCTGACCCTCGGGGCTTAGGGTGGCGAAGTTGCCCCTTAGGGCCACATCCCCATCCCGGAAGTCCACGCCAAGCCCCAGGGCGCTGAGGGCTCCCCGGCCCACCAGGTAGCGGAAAGGGTCATAGCCGAAAAGGGCCAAATGCCCGGGGCCGGAGCCGGGGGTAAGCCCAGGGTAGACGGGGGTGAGGAGGCCCAGGGCGCTTTCCTCCGCCAGGCGGTCCAGGTTGGGGGTCTTGGCGGCCTCCAGTTCCGTGGGCCCTCCGGGCTCCAGGGGAAGCCCCCCCACCCCGTCCAGGACCACCAGGAGGATTTTGGCCTTGCCCTCTTGCCGAAGCTCTTGGAAGACGGAAAAGAGGTCCATGGGGCCATTTTAACGGCCAAGGAAAAACCCCCGGTTTCCCGGGGGTTTCCCCGCTTGTTTGCCTTAGCGCGTGGCCTGATCGGCATTCACCAGGCCGTGGCCAAAGAGTTGCCGGCTTCCTATGTCCTCTGCGGTGGCCTTCAGGTGGGCCCGCACCTGGCCCGGGGTCCAGTCCTTGTGCAGGGCCTTCACTAGGCCGGCCACCGCGGCCACGTGGGGGCTGGCCATGGAGGTGCCGGCATACCAGGCGTAGGCGGGAAGGTTTTCCGTGATGATGATGGTGGAAAGGATCAGGTGGTAACGCCACCCAGGAGGGCGATGGTTGCTGGGCCGGGAGCACCAACTTTGGCCAGGCCCTTAGGGTGCGGCGCTTTGGATGGAGAGGCTGGCGGTCCTGCTTGGGGCATGCTGCTAGGCGAATAGCCCCAGGGCCAGACTGGCCAAAGGGGCATGGCCGATCTTTGCGAACCCCCTGGTGGCACCCCTATGGTCTAGCTGTCCCTGGCAAGAAGTAAGATGAACGGGTATGGCGAAGGAGAAGGGTCTAACGCCGCAAAGCCAGGACTTCAGCGAGTGGTACCTCGAGGTCATCCAAAAAGCGGAGCTCGCCGACTACGGGCCGGTGCGGGGCACCATCGTGGTGCGTCCC
>NZ_CALLUR010000047.1:0-17071 GCF_938010445.1 uncultured Thermus sp. | reverse complement strand
GAAATCCCACCAGAACTGGTAGCCCACAACCTCCACCTTCAAGGCCCCGGCGGGGAGCTGGTTGACTTGGATAAGGCTCCGAGCGGTGAGCCCGAAAAGGACAAAGACGATGAGGAGGGGAATCACCGTCCAGATGACCTCGAGGCGGTCGTTGCCATGGACCTGGGGCGGCTCCCCCTGTTGCCCTGGCTTAGCCCGGAACTTCCACGTCACGTAGGCCAAGGCCCCCGCCACCACCCCGAAAATGAGGATGGCAAAGACCAAAACCCAGACTAGGAGAAAGTTGGTCTCTCGGTTGAAAGGGGATACGGGGTGGGTAATGGCCACCCGATGGGCCTCCTGGGCCAGGGCTAAACCTAAGAAACTGAGCGCCGCTACAACTCCTTTCATCTTCCCTCCCTAAAGCACCCGGTCCACCGCCATGGCCACGAACAAGAGGGCCAGGTAGAGCATGGAGTATTTATACAACGAAACCGCGGTCCTCCGCTCGGGCTGGCGGTAGAGGGCAAGGCTCTTAAAGATAAGTAGACCGTTAAGGGCCAGGCTGAAGAACAGGTACAAGAGGCCGAGCTCCCCCAGAAGAAGGGGCATGAGGGAGATCAAGGCGGTAAGGACCGCATAAAGGGCGATCTGCATCACCGTAACCCGCTCCCCCAACACCACGGGCAGCATGGGCACGCCCACAGCCCGGTAATCGTCCTGGATCATGAGGGCCAAGGCCCAGAAGTGCACCGGGGTCCAGAAGAAGATGAGGGCGAAAAGGTACCAGGCAAAGAGGCTTAAATCACCGGTCACCGCCGCCCAGCCCACCAAGGGAGGAAAGGCCCCTGCCGCCCCGCCGATGACGATGTTGTGCCAAGTGCGCCGCTTGAGATAAAGGGTGTAGACCAGCACGTACCAGATGAGGCCCATAAGGGCCAGGGTGGCCGTGAGGAGGTTCGCCCCCCACCAGAGGAGCAGGAAGGAAAAGAGGGCCAGGGCAAAGGCAAAAAGGAGGGCATCCCTACTGGAGATCCGCTGGGTGACCGTGGGCCTTTTGGCCGTGCGGCGCATGCGGGCGTCTATATCCCGGTCCACCACCATGTTGATGGCGTTGGCCGCCCCTGCCATCATGTACCCCCCTAGGGCCACCACCAGGAATAGGCCCGTCCCTGGCCAGCCCTTGGCGGCGATGAGCATGGCCAGGAGGGTGGTGAAGAGGAGCAGGCTTATGACCCGGGGCTTGGTGAGGGCCAGGTAGTCCTTCCAGGTGGCCCCGCCGGTGCCGCGGTGCACCGAAGCCCCTGCCCCCTCCCCTAGCTCCACCCGCCTGGCCCCTCGAGCCAGGGCTGCAGCCATAAGGAGAACAAAGATGAGCCAAACTGCGTACGCCAGGAGGAGGTGGAGGATCTGCATCCAAACGGGGGCTTTAAGCCAAACGTTCACCAAACCGGCCAAAAGCTGCACCCCATAGAGGTAAGCCAGGGCGTGAGCCAAGCGGCGGGTGTGGGAAGAAGGCCTGAGGTGGGCTACCAGGTAACCGGCGAAGACCACGTAAAGCCCCACGCTTACCGCGATAAGGGGGTGGAGGACCCTGAGGCGCACCAGGAAGTGCTCACCAGGGGTGAGGGAGCGCTCCAGGGCCTCGAGGGTGTTCCGCACGGGGAAGAGGAGGTCCCCTAAAGCGGTCACCGCCCCGCTCATTCCCAGGAAAAGGAGCGCGAGAAGGCCCAGAAGCAAGGCCACCCCCACCGCACCCTGCCCCCTAAGGCGCAAAGGCGCACCCCCCGAGGCCCACCAGGCGGCGAGGGCCAAGGAGGCCAGGAGAAAATAGGTGTTGGCCAGGTGCACCATCTGCACCACGGCCCGGGCCGGGCTCACGTTGTGGGCCGTCCAGCCGAAGAGGACCAGGGAGGCCCCCACCAGGCTCTCGGTGATCATAAAGAAAAAGGCCAGCCCTGCCCCCAGCCGCACCGGATGGCCCTTGGGAAAGAGGCGGAAGGCCAGAAGGGCCAAAAGAAGCACGGAAAGGAAGGCCAGACCCGAGGTGGCCCGGTGGGTGAACTCTATGAGGGTCTCCACCTGGGGGCTTCTGGGGATGATCTCCCCATTGCAGGTGGGCCAGTGGGCGCCGCAGCCCGCCCCCGCACCTGTGGCCCGCACATAAGCCCCCCAGAGGGCCACCAGGATGTTCCACACCAAGACTCCCCAGGCGTAACGGCTAAACCAGGCTTGGCTCATAACATGCCCGTCCCCCAGACGGTAGTGCTTACCATTCTGCCAGAAGACCTTATCCGGGGGTGAAGTACATTTGTCCCTTCCATTACCTGCCACTTAGGAGCCTAAGACCCCCCGGCCCCGTTTGGCAAGGGGTTGGCCCCTAAGCCCAGCCTTGCAGGCTCGCTTCTATCCCACCCTCGGCCCCGCCTGGAGCACCGCCTCCTCTACCCCGTCGGCGTATTTACGGAAGTTTTCCTGGAAAAGTGTGGCCAGCTTCCTGGCCTGCCGGTCATAGGCTTCCTTGTCGGCCCAGGTTTCCCGCGGGTCCAGAAGCTCCTTCGGTACCCCGGGCACCTCCCTGGGTACCTCAAAGCCGAAGACGGGGTCCTGGCGGTAAGGAACCCCCTCGAGGGCCCCGCTTAGGGCCGCCTGCAAGAGGGTGCGGGTGAGGGGAAGGGGGAAACGCCGGCCCACCCCGTAAGGTCCCCCGGTCCAGCCGGTGTTCACCAGGTACACCCTGGGGCCGTGCCTCTGGATCTTCTCCCCCAGCATCCGGGCATAAACCCCGGGGTGAAGGGGCAAAAAGGGTGCCCCGAAGCAGGCGGAAAAGGTGGCCTTGGGCTCGGTGATCCCCCTTTCTGTCCCCGCCACCCGGGCGGTGTAGCCGGAAAGGAAGTAGTACATGGCCTGCTCTGGGGAAAGGCGAGCGATGGGGGGCAGAACCCCATAGGCGTCGGCGGAGAGGAAGAAGATGGCCTTGGGATGGCCCGCCATACCCGAGTCCACCACGTTTTCCAGGTGGGCAAGGGGGTAAGAGGCCCGGGTGTTCTCGGTCTTGGTGTCGTCATCCCACTCCACCCGGCGGCTTTCCGGGTTCACCACCACGTTCTCCAGAATGGCCTCAAACTGGTTGGAGGCTTTATAGATGAGGGGCTCGTGCTCCGGGGAAAGGCGAATGACCTTGGCGTAGCACCCTCCCTCAAAGTTGAATACCCCCTCCCCGCTCCATCCGTGCTCGTCGTCCCCGATCAAAGGCCTTTCCGGGTCGGTGGAAAGGGTGGTCTTCCCCGTCCCGGAAAGGCCGAAGAAGATGGCCACATCCCCTCCCTGCCCCACGTTGGCCGAGGCGTGCATGGGGAAGACCCCTTGCTTGGGCATGAGGTAGTTCATCACGGTGAAGATGCTCTTCTTGATCTCCCCGGCGTACTTGGTGCCCACGATGAGCACCAGCTTTCTCTGGAAGCTGATGCCCACGAAGACCTCGCTCCGGGTACCGTCCCGCCCGGGGTCAGCCAGGAAGTAGGGGGCGTGGACCACGGTAAAGCCGGGAGCGAAGGGCTCCACCTCGTCGTCCTCGGGGAAGCGGCGCGGGAGGATGAACATGTTGCGGGCAAAGAGGGCGTGCCAGGGGCTTTCCGTCACCACCCTTACCGCCAAGCGGAAACGCTTGTCGGCCCCGGCATAAAGGTCCTGGACATAAAGGTCCCGGTCGGAAAGGTGGGCAGCCACCCTCTCCAAGAGGGCCTGGAAGGCCTCTGGGGCGAAGGGCTGGTTCACCTCGCCCCACCAGATTTCCTCCTCCACCCCAGGCTCCCGCACCACGAACTTGTCCTTGGGACTTCTCCCCGTGTAGGGGGTGGTGTCCACCACCAAGGACCCCTTGTGGGCCAAAAACCCCTCCCCCCGGGCCAGGGTGTGCTCCACCAGGATGGGGGAAACCGTGTTCCAAAAAACCTGCTTCCTCGGTTTGATGCCCAAAGGCTCCAGTCGGTCCATAGCGACCCCCTTATGCCTAGGGCATCATACACTTATTTCCACGCTTCCAAGGCTAGGCGCCGTATCCGGGACGTCCCAGAAGGGCCAAGGTTAAGCGCTTACCCAGCTCCACCCCGGGCTGGTCAAAGGCGTTCACCCCCCAAAGCTCCCCCAGGAAAGCGGTCTGCCACATGAGGTGTTGCAAAAGCCAGCCCACGGCGTAGGGGGAAACCTCCGAGAGGTACAGGACGTAGGCCCTCTGCCCCGCCTCGGCCAAGGCCTGGTAGGTGGCCTCGGCCTCGGCCCTTAGAAGCTGGAACAGGCCTTTGCCAAAGAGGTAACCCGCCTCCTCCTCGAGGCCTTCCACCCGGGGCAGGGTGAGGTCCTCCGTGGCCCTTTCCGGCACCACCAAAACGATGAGCTTGTCCAGGGGACCTTCCCGGAAGAGCTGCACTTGGGCGTGCTGGTCCTGAGGGCCCAAGGCGGGCACCGCGGTGGTGCCCACCCGGTTGCCCTCCCCGTCCCGCTTGCCCAAGGACTCATCGTGGAGCTGGACAAACCAGGCAGGAAGGTATCGGAGTCGCTCGGAGTAGACCATGAAGACGGTGATGGGCAGCTGGCGGTGGAGGTGCTGCAGGAGGGCGGTCTGCAGGGGCAGGTTCTCCTCCAGGGGAGCCAGGGCCACCTCATTGGCCTTCCTGGCCCCCATGAGGAGGGCCTCCAGGTCCATCCCGGCGAAGGCCAAGGGGAGGAGGCCCACCGGGGAGAGCACGGAAAAGCGCCCCCCCACGTTTTCCGGAATGGCAAAGGCCAAGAGACCCTCCCTTTCCGCCAAAGCCCGTAGCGCCCCCCGCCGGGGGTCGGTGGTGAGGACCAGGTGCCGCCGCCAGTCCTCCCCCAGGTTTTCCCGAAGCCAGTTTAGGAAGATGAGAAGGGCGGCCAGGGTTTCCGCGGTAGCTCCCGACTTGGAAACCGCATTCACCAGGGTCTTCTGGGGGTCCAGGCCCCGAAGGAGCCGGAGCACGGGCTCCGGCTCCACGTGGTCCACGTAGTGGAAGCGCACCCCGCTTTCGTTGAAGGCGGTCTCCAGGGCCTTAGGCCCCAGGGCGCTCCCCCCGATGCCCAGAAGGACAAAGTCCTCCACCCAAGGGTTGGCCTCGCGGTAGCGGCGGATACTCCTTAAGGTTTCCGTGTCCTCGGGAAGGTCTATCCAGCCCAGCATGCTTTGGGGATCCTTCCGCTTGAAAAGAAGGGCCTCCCGAGCCCTTAAGAGGACGGGGGCCTGCTCCTTAAGGGCCTCCGGGAAACGGGAAAGGAAGCGGGTATCCAGCCTGAGCATGGACCCATGCTACCGGGAATCCAGGGGAAAGGCCACCAGGTTGGGTGGGAAAAGGAATAACCCCCAGGCTATGGGGAGTAGGCTAAAGGCATGGGCTATGTGCCCCCACCCACGCCCCAGTATGGCCTCGAGGAGGGCCCCATCCTCCTTAAGGACGGGCGCACCGCCTTTCTAAGGCGGGCAAGCCCCAAGGACCTCCCCCTTTTCGTGGAGTTCCTGAGGCGGCTATCCCCGGAGTCCTTGCGCATGCGCTTCTTCTCCCCCATCTCTCCGGAAAAGGCGGCGGAGCTCCTCCTTTCCGCCAAACCGGAGGAGGAAAAGGTGACCCTCATCGTCCTGGCCCAGGACCCTCCTAGGATAGTGGCCACGGGGGAGTACGTGCGCCTTAAAGGGGAGGACACCGCCGAGGTGGCCTTTTTGGTGGACGATGCCTTCCAGGGCAAGGGCCTGGGCACCCTCCTTCTGGAGCGCCTGGCCCTGATCGCCGCCAAGCGGGGGGTAAGGCGGTTTCAGGCCTTCGTCCTGGCGGAGAACCAGAAGATGCTCAACGTCTTCATGGAAAGCGGCTTCCAGGTCCGGGCCCACCGGGATAGCGGCGAGATTGAGGTGGAGTTTGAGATCCTCCTGGAGGAAAGGGTGGCGGAGCGCTTTGAGTGGCGGGAGAAGGTCTCCACCTTGGCCAGCCTCCACCCCCTCTTCTTCCCCAAGGGGGTGGCGGTGGTGGGGGCGAGCCGCGACCCGGAAAGCATCGGCTACCGCGCCCTGGAAAACCTCATCTTTGCCCGCTTCCAAGGGCCCGTCTACCCGGTGAACGAGGCCATCGGCAAGGAGGGGGGCACGGTGGGGCCCCTTCTCGCCTACCCCCGGGTGGAAAGCATCCCCGGCCCCGTGGACCTGGCGGTGATCGCCGTGCCCAAGGAGCGGGTCTGGGAGGCCCTCGAGGCCTCAGGAAGGCGGGGGGTGCGGGCGGCCATCGTCCTCACCACCGGCTTTACGGAAAAAGAAGCCCGGGAACTGGCCGACAAGGCCCGGCGCCATGGGATGCGCCTCCTGGGGCCCGGCTCCTTGGGTATGGTCCACACCCACCCTGAGGTCCGCCTGGCGGCGGGCCTGGCTCCCCTCCCCAAACCTGGACCCCTGGCCATCTCCAGCCAGTCGGGGACCCTGGGCCGGGCGGTGATGGCCTATGCGGAGGGCATGGGGCTGGGCATCTCCTCCTTCGTTTCCTTGGGGGCTAAGGCGGACATCTCCTCCAACGACCTCCTGCAGTTCTGGGAGGAGGACGAGAGGACCCGGGTGATCCTCCTCTACCTGGAAAGCTTCGGCAACCCCAGGCGCTTCTCCCGCTTAGCCCGGAGGATCGGCAAGAAAAAACCCATCCTGGCGGTGCACCCCTCCCGGGACCCTCTGGTGCGGGCCCTCTTCGCCCAGGCCGGGGTGATCCGGGCCAACAGCCTGGAGGAAGCCTTTGACGTGGCCGCCCTCCTGGCCCTGGGACAGCTTCCGGAGAACAACCGGGTCCGCCTCATCTCCAACGCCTCCGGTCCCTCCAACCTGGCCCTCGAGGCCCTACGGGAAGGGGGGCTAGTCGTGGAACACGTGGACCTGGGCTCCACCGCCAAGGCGAAGGAGTTCGCCCGCGCCCTGGAAGAAGCCATGGCAAGCGAGGCGGGAAGCGTGTTCCTCCTCTTCGTACCCATGGGCTTTGCCAGCGAGGAGGAGTTCCTGGCTCTTTTGGAAAGGGTGGAAGGAAACAAGCTCCTCCTGAGCTGCGTGATGGGCTCCCCCGGGGTGCGGGCAAGGGTTATGGGCCGGGTGGCCCTCTACCGCTTTCCCGAATCGGCGGCCATCGCCTTGAGCCGGGCCTGGGCCTACAAGGCCTGGCGGGAAGAACCCCTCCACTTCCCCGACTTCCCGGATTTGCACCTGGAGGAGGCAAGAAGGCTTTTGGAGGGCAAGAAGGAGCTACGGCGCGAGGAGGAAGAGGCCCTCCTCCGCTGCTTTGGCCTTCCCGTGGGGCAAGGAGAAGGCCTTTTTCTCAGGCTCACCGCCAAGCCCCACCCCCTCTTCGGCCCCGTTCTCGCCCTGCTCCTGCCCACCCCTTTGGGAGAGCTGGCCTTGGGGGAAAGGCTCTCCCCCCTCACGGAAAAGGATGCCCGGGAGCTCACCCGACCCCTGGGGGACCAGGTAGACCCTACCCCCTACCAGGAAATCCTCCTCCGCCTTTCCCGCCTCCTGGAGGAGTTCCCCCAGGTGGAGGAGGTGTCCTTGGAGCTTTCCGGCCCCTCCATCGCCCGCTTTGCCATCCGCCTTTCGGGAGACCCCCATGCGCATCCAAAGCCCCGCTAACCCCAAGGTGAAGGCCCTAGCCGCCCTGAAGGAACGAAAGGAGCGGGAGCGGGCTGGCCTTTTCCTGGTGGAGGGCCGGCGGGAGGTGGAAAGGGCCCTTAGGGCCGGCCTCCGCTTGGAAACCCTCCTCCTCGGCCCTAAGGCCACCCCGGAGGACCGGGCCCTGGCGGGCCAAGCCCCTGTTCTGGAGTTCTCCCAAGAGGCTATGGAGCGGGTTTCCGTAAGGGAAAACCCCCCGCCCGTCATCGGGGTCTTCCGCCTGCCCCGAAGGACCCTCGAGGAGGCCAGGCTCCCGCAAAATCCCCTGGTCCTGGTCCTCTTGGGCCTGGAAAAGCCCGGCAACCTGGGGGCCATCCTGCGCTCGGCGGACGGGGCGGGGGTGGACCTGGTCCTGGTGGCGGAAGGGGTGGACCTCTATAGCCCCCAGGTGATCCGGAACTCCACCGGGGTGGTCTTCTCCTTGCCCGTCTTTCCCGTGGCCGAGGGGGAAGTGGCCCATTTCCTGGAGGAAAAAGGGCTTCTCCTGGTGGCGGCCACCCCCAGAGGGGAAAAGGTGTACTGGGAAGAGGACTACAAAAAAGGCGTGGCCTTCCTCCTGGGCGCCGAGGACGAAGGCCTTTCCCAGGCTTGGCTTGCCCGGGCGGGGGTTCGGGTGCGCATCCCCATGCGGGGGGTGGCGGATAGCCTCAACGTTTCCGTGAGCGCCGCCCTCCTCCTCTACGAGGCCCTGCGCCAGCGGGAGGGGGGATGAGGCCCGTTCCCCTTACCCCCTTCCTGGGCCTAGGGCTTCTGGCCCTCCTACCCCTCTGGACCCCTCCTTTGGCCGTGGGCGTCTTCCTCCTCCACCTAGCCAAGAGGTTTTATGGGGGAGCCTTTCTGTGGGGGGCCTTCCTCCCTGGCCTTCTCCACGCCCTTGCCTCCCCGTTCCCCTCCTGGCTCCAGGGATGGGCCCTGACGTCTGGGCTTCTCCTCCTCTACGGACTTTTCCTGGCCACCAAGGCTCGGCCCCTTTCCAGCCTCTTTCTCCTTCCCCCAGCCCTTTGGCTAGGTCCCTTGGGCCTTTTCCTTCTAGGGCTCTTGCACGGGTTTAGCCTCCTCGAGGAGGCCCATCGGCGCGCCCAGGAACGGGGGGAGGCGTTTCGGACCTCCGCTTCCACCCTCTGGGTCCCGGGGATCCTAGGCCTCCTGCTGGCAGGCCTGGCCTCCTTCCCCCTGCGCCTCCCTGCCCTTCCCCTACCCACCCCACCCTCCCTTAGCCTCCAGGCCTCCCCCGAAACCGGGCCCGGGCCCAAGGAGGTGGTGGCCTACCCAACCCCAGAGGAGAAGCCTCCCCCCTGGGTGGCCTTCCTGAACCGGGCCTTGGCCTTGGCAGAGCCCCTGGCCTTACTCCTCATCCTCCTGGCCCTTTGGCCTCTTCTGGGCCGGGGGGAAAGGCTTCCCTACCGGGGGGTTCACCTTTTACCCCTCCTGTTAGCCCTTTTGGTCGCCGGCCTCTTCCTCCTCTACCTGGGCACCCTAGGGGGTGGGGAAAGCGCGCCGGAAAGCACCCCTTCCGCTTCCGTGCCCACCCCTTCCCAGGAAAACAGCCCCCAGGAGGCCTTACCGGGGCCCAGGCGGTTGCGCGAGGTGGGCCTAGCCTTGGCAGGCCTTTCCGCCCTTTTCACCCTGGGCCTTCTTTTCCTCTTCCTATTCCTGGTTTGGCGGTACCGGGAAAGAGGCAGGCCAGGCACCACCCCTAAGGAAGGGGTCCAAGCCTCCCAAGCCCTCCCAGAGGCCCTTCCCCAGGACCGGGTGCGGCGGGCCTACTTCCAAGCCCTAAAGGCCCTTAAGAGGGCTGGCCTCCCCCGCCAGGCCTCCGAGGGGCCCTTGGAGTACCTGGAAAGGGTTTCCCCTCTTCTCCCCGGGCTCAGGGAACCCCTTTGGGGGCTCACCGGCCTCTACCTGCCCGTGCGCTATGGGGGAAAGGCTGGGGAGGAGGAAGCGGAAAGGGCGGAAGCCTTTTTGCAGGATATCCTTAGGCTATGCTCCTCGCCCGCATCCACCGAGCCCTTTCGGGCCGGGTCCTCCTGAAGGAGGAAACCCTAAGGCTTTCCCTCGCCACCCTCCTCTCTGGGGGGCATCTTCTTCTGGAAGACGTGCCCGGGACCGGCAAGACCACTTTCGCCAAGGCCTTGGCCCGGGTCCTGGGCCTCTCCTTTAGCCGCATCCAGATGACGCCAGACCTCCTGCCCCAGGACCTCACCGGGGTCTATCTCTACCGGGAAGGAAACCTGGTATGGCAAAAGGGGCCCATCTTCGCCCAGGTCCTTTTGGTGGACGAGCTCAACCGGGCCACCCCCAGGACCCAGTCCGCCCTCCTCGAGGCCATGGGGGAAGGCCAAGTAACCCTGGAAGGGAAAACCCACCCCTTGCCCGAGCCTTTTTTCGTCCTGGCCACGCAAAACCCCGTGGAGGAGGAGGGCACCTACCCTCTCCCCGTAGCCCAGCGGGACCGGTTCACCGCCCGGCTTTCCCTGGGCTATCCCGATGAGAAAGCCCTTCTCCTAGCCCTCAAGGAAAAGAACCCCCTGGAGGGCCTGGAAGCCGTCACCCAAGGGGAGGAACTCTTGGCCCTGCGTCAGGAGGTGCGCCGGGTAAAGGTGGCGGAGGAACTGCTGGACTACCTTCTGGCCCTATCCACCTGGCTTAGACGCCGGGAGGAGGTGCGGCTTGGCCCCTCCCCTAGAGCCCTCTTACAGGTGGAGCGCCTGGCCCAGGCCCTGGCCCTTTTGCAGGGGCGAGGCTTTGCCGTGCCCGAGGACATCAAGGAGGCCTTCCGGGCCGCCATCCCCCACCGCCTCCTGCTAAAGCTGGAGGCGGAGCTAGCCGGAGCCAGCTCGGAAGGGCTGGTGGTCGAGGCCCTTAAGGTGGTACCCACCCCGGTGGAAAGGGCCTAGGGATGGAGGAAAGGGCTTTATGGAAGCGGCCTTGGCTCTCCTCTCCTTGGCCCTCCTCCTAGCCCTTTGGCGGGCGCCCTGGTTCGCCCAGGTCCGGGTCAACGCCCACGGCCTGGCCCCCGGTTTCCCCGGCCAGGAGGGAGAGGGGCAGGTGGAGGTGGAGGTCTGGGCCCCCCTACCCCTCTACGTGCATCTGGAAACCCTGCCCTCGGCTCCCCTGGGCCTCAAACCCCAGAGCCTCTCTGGGGTGGTCTGGGGAAGGATGCGGCTACCGCTTCCCCTCCCTTACCGCTACCGCCGGCGGGGGGAATACCCTTTGGGCCTCACCCTCCTCCTGAGAAGCCCCTTGGGCCTGGGGGAAAGGCTTGTAAGCCTCGAGGCGGGGAGGGCCTTGGTCTATCCTTCCCTGCGCCCCCTGCCGCCTTTTGAGCCCGCCCCCAGCTTCTTCCTGGAGGGCAGGCCCGAGCCCTTTGGCCTGCCGGATCCCCTGGAGGCCAAGGGCCTCCGCCCTTACCAAGCGGGGGACCCCTTGCGCTTTCTGGCCAAGCAGGCAAGCCTCCGGCAGGGTCGTCCCTTTGTGCGGGAGGTGGAAAAAAGCCTTCTGGGAGGCCTCTTCCTCCACCTGGACACCCAAAGCCTCCACCCCGCCTACCTGGACCACGCCACCAGCCTCGCCGCCTGGCTCCTCCTGCTGGCGGAAAAGAAAGGAGCCCAATACGGCCTTTCCGCAGGAGAGGTCCTCCCCTTAGGGCGGGGAAAGGCCCACCTGGTAAGGGCCCTCTCGCTCCTAGCCCGCCTGCAATCCACCCCAGGCCCCTCCCTTCCCCCCAAGGCCCCCTTCGGGAGCACCTACTTCCTCATCAGCCAGGGGGCGGAGGAATCCTTCCTGGAGGCAACCCTAAGGGGAGCCGCCCAGGCCCGGCAGGGGGTCCTTCTCCTGCTTCCCGAGGGATACTTCCTCTACCCGGGTGAGAAGGGCCGGGTAGCCTTTGGCAAGACCCCAGGCCTGGCCCGGGCCCTGGCCCTGAAGGGCCTTCTCCTGGCCCATGGGATAAGCCTCCGGGTGGTGCGGGGCCACCAGACCCTCACCTTATAACACCCCCCTCAACCCCCTTGACAAAAGGACGCGGGGCCAAAATAATAACCCTTGGTTTGACACTCTCGGCCTTTGAGCGTCAAAGGAGGGAGTGAATATGGCTGCGGAGGTGAAGACGGTGATCAAGCCCCTAGGCGACAGGGTTGTGGTGAAGAGGATTGAGGAGGAGCCCAAGACCAAGGGCGGCATCGTGCTCCCGGATACCGCCAAGGAGAAGCCCCAGAAGGGCAAGGTGATCGCGGTGGGCTCGGGCCGCATCTTGGAGAACGGGCAGAAGGTGCCCCTGGAGGTCAAGGAGGGGGACATCGTGGTCTTCGCCAAGTACGGCGGCACCGAGATTGAGATTGACGGCGAGGAGTACGTGATCCTCTCCGAGCGCGACCTTTTGGCGGTCTTGCAGTAGGAGGTGAGGTATGGCGAAGGTCCTAGTGTTTGACGAGGCAGCCCGCAGGGCTTTGGAGCGCGGCGTGAACGCCGTGGCCGATGCGGTGAAGGTAACCCTGGGCCCCCGGGGCCGGAACGTGGTCCTGGAGAAGAAGTTCGGCTCCCCCACCATCACCAAGGACGGGGTGACGGTGGCCAAGGAGATTGAGCTGGAAAACCACCTGGAGAACATCGGGGCCCAGCTCCTCAAGGAGGTGGCCTCCAAGACCAACGACGTGGCCGGTGACGGCACCACCACTGCCACCGTCTTGGCCCAGGCCATCGTGCGGGAGGGCCTGAAGAACGTGGCCGCCGGCGCCAACCCCTTGGCCCTCAAGCGGGGCATTGAGAAGGCGGTGGAGGCGGCGGTGGAGAAGATCCGCTCCCTGGCCATCCCCGTGGAGGACCGCAAGGCCATTGAGGAGGTGGCCACCATCTCCGCCAACGATCCCGACGTCGGCAAGCTGATCGCCGACGCCATGGAGAAGGTGGGGAAGGAGGGGATCATCACCGTTGAGGAGTCCAAGAGCCTGGAGACCGAGCTGAAGTTCGTGGAGGGGTACCAGTTTGACAAGGGGTACATCTCCCCCTACTTCGTCACCAACCCCGAGGCCATGGAGGCGGTCCTGGAGGACGCCTTCATCCTCATCGTGGAGAAGAAGGTCTCCAACGTGCGGGAGCTCCTCCCTGTCCTGGAGCAGGTGGCCCAGACCGGCAAGCCCCTCCTCCTGATCGCCGAGGACGTGGAGGGCGAGGCCCTGGCCACCTTGGTGGTCAACAAGCTCCGGGGCACCCTGAACGTGGCCGCGGTGAAGGCCCCTGGCTTCGGTGACCGCCGCAAGGAGATGCTGAAGGATATCGCCGCGGTCACGGGCGGCACCGTGATCAGCGAGGAGCTGGGCTTCAAGCTGGAGAACGCCACCCTCTCCATGCTGGGCCGGGCCGAGCGGGTGCGCATCACCAAGGACGAGACCACCATCGTGGGCGGCAAGGGCAAGAAGGAGGACATTGAGGCCCGCATCAACGGCATCAAGAAGGAGCTGGAGACCACCGACAGCGAGTACGCCAAGGAGAAGCTCCAGGAGCGCCTGGCCAAGCTGGCGGGGGGCGTGGCGGTGATCCGCGTGGGGGCGGCCACGGAAACCGAGCTCAAGGAGAAGAAGCACCGCTTTGAGGACGCCCTCTCCGCCACCCGGGCTGCCGTGGAGGAGGGGATCGTGCCCGGCGGTGGCGTGACCCTCCTCAGGGCCATCAGCGCCGTGGACGAGCTCCTCAAGAAGCTGGAGGGGGATGAGGCCACCGGGGCCAAGATCGTGCGCCGGGCCCTGGAGGAGCCCGCCCGCCAGATCGCGGAAAACGCTGGCTACGAGGGCTCGGTGGTGGTGCAGCGCATCCTCTCCGAGACCCAGAACCTGCGCCTGGGCTTTAACGCTGCCACCGGGGAGTTCGTGGACATGGTGGAGGCGGGCATCGTGGACCCCGCCAAGGTGACCCGCTCCGCCCTGCAGAACGCCGCTTCCATCGGCTCCCTCATCCTCACCACCGAGGCGGTGGTGGCGGAGAAGCCCGAGAAGAAGGAGTCCACCCCCGCTCCCGCAGGCGGCGGCGACATGGACTTCTAAAGCCACCCCCACCTGGCTTCGCCAGGTGGGGGGCCCCGGCAAGGGGGCAAGTGGGGCTGGGCCTAGGCCCAGCCCCTTTTTGCTTTAACCCCTACCTCCCGTCTTGCCCTCGCTCCCTTTGCCTAGCGCCAAGTGGACCTCCAGAAGACGCCGGACTTCTTCCAAAGCGTACCCTTCTTTAACCCGCACCCGCACTAGGGATAGCCCCACCTGCCGCGCCAGGGCCTCTAGAAAGCGGTCTCGCTCCTGGCGGTCTTCCCGTTGGTGACTTCGGTCGTCCAGCTCTATGGCTAAAAGGGGCCGGGCGTCTTGGGCTCGCACTAGGAGAAAATCCACGTGTTTGGCCAACACCCGGTTCAAGGCTGCCTGCCGCTCCTTCCCCCTGGCATCTATATAGAGCACGTCCACCAAGCGCACCTTGGGCCACACCCTCACCCCTTCAGGCACCGCTCTTTCCAGCACCCCAAGGAATGAGCGCTCCGCCGGGGTAAGTACGGAATGCCTAAGGCGATACGGGAGGGAGACATCCTGCCCCCCTAAACCTTCTCTCTTACCCAGGAGGCCCAAGGCGAAGATTACTAACCCTAGGAAAACCAGGACGAAAAGGAGGGTTTCCATCCTGGTGGCAGTATACGGGTTTGGGGAGGGCAATCTAAGGGTTGCCGAGTTCCTAGAAGTTTAAAAGGGCACCACCTCCTCCTTGGGGCTAGCCCCGCCATTCCCCTGCAAGAAGACCTCCCGGTCCGGCACCAGGTAGGCGCGGAAGCCCTCGGCCTCGAGGGCCTCCAGAACCCCTTCCCCCACCCGGGCTTCCCGCAAGGAAAGGATGGCCTCCCCAAAGGGCCCCTGGACCCTCAGGTATAGGGGAAGCGGCCCAGGGTGCTCGTCCAGGATGCTCTTTAGGAGGGTGACGCCTCCCTGGTCCAAAAGGGCGTGATCCACCTCCACCTCCAAGGCCTTAGGGGCCTCGGCCACCTCCTCATGGGTCCAGGCAGCCTGGGCTATTACCCTAAGCCCTCCCTCCTCCCGCTCCACCTCCGCCAGGACCAGAAGGGGGGTGTCCTCCTTGAGCTTGGGGGAGACCCCCTCATAGGCCCGGCCGAAGGCCACCACCTCCAAGGCCCCGGTCTCGTCGGAAAGGGTAAAGCGGGCCATCATCCCCCCGCTACGGGTGGGCTTGCGCACCACCTCCTCCACCATGCCCGCAAGGAGTACCCGGGCCCTTGGGGGAAGGCCCTGGATGAAATCGGCTAGCTCCTCCAAGGGGCAGCTGGCCACCTCCCTTAGCCCCGGGTAGCGGAGCACAGGGTGGCCGGAGACATAGATGCCCAAGGCCTCCTTCTCGTAGCGGAGCCGGGTGATCTCGTCCAGGGGCGAAGCCTCCAGCAAGGGGGGCTCCATGTCCGCTCCCGCCTCGGCAAAGAGGCCCAACATCCCCGAGCGCGCCCGCTTTTGGCTTTCCGCCGCCCAGCGAAGGAGGGGTTCCAAGGAGGCGAGGAGCCTCGCCCTATCCCCAAAGGCGTCAAAGGCCCCCGCCTTGATGAGGGACTCGAGGGTGCGCTTGTTCACCACCTTCTCGTCCAGGCGCTTTAGGAAATCCCCTAGGCTCTTAAAGGGGCCACCCCGCTCCCTCTCCGTCAGGATGGCCTGGGCCGCCCCCTCCCCCACGTTCTTCACCGCGGAAAGGCCAAAGAGGATCTCCTCCCCCACCACCTTGAAGTCAAAGCCCGAGCGGTTGATGTCGGGGGGGAGGACCGCAATCCCCATGGCCCGGGCGTCGCGGATGTACTCCGCCACCTTGTCGGAGTCGTGTCGCTCCACGCTGAGGAGGGCGGCCATGAACTCCACGGGGTAGTGGGCCTTCACGTAGGCGGTCTGGTAGGAAAGGAGGCTGTAGGCGGCGGCATGGGAGTTGTGGACGATGACATCCTCGGCCAGGAAGGTGTGGGTGCCCTCCACGGTGAGGTCGTAGACCTCCTCCTCCCCTAAGGGCTCTATGGCCTCCACCCGGTCCCAATAGACCTCCGCCCCTGCCAGGCGCCACAGGGCCAGGCTTCCCGTAAGGGCTGCAAGGCGCACCTGGGGGGAACGGGAAAGCCCTAAACGGCCCTTGCCGGACCGCAAAAGCCCTTGGGCCAAGGCCTCCTGGACCAGAGGGAGGAAGGCCAGGGGCAGAATATCCTCGGTGCTCCTTTCCTCCCCCTTCCAGGAGGAGAGAAGCCTCTCCAAGTCCCGCTTCCCCTTGCCCAGCAGGTAAGGCCCCACCCACCTGGCAAAACGCCAGGCGGCCTCGAGGCCCCCAAGAAGGTGGACCCCATAGCCCTTTCGCCCCCCTCCATGGGGGAAATCCTGTTCCACCAGGCGGCTTTGCAGGCCCAGGCGAAGGAGAAGGTGTTGCACCCCTTGGGCCAGGGCCTGGGAAGCGGTGGCGTAGAAGATAAGCCTTTCCTTGGGATCCACTCCCCCATCCCCCGCCCAAAGCCGCCCCAAAAGCCTGGCCACCCCCTCCAGGGGAAGGCCAAAGACCCTTTCCGGCAGCTGCTTTTCCCTGGCGGAAAGGCCCATTAGGCCCATCTCCCAAAGAAAAGCCTCCGCCTCCGAGGGCGCCTTGGGGTTCTGCCGGCCCACATGGAGGTGGGCCACCCCCCGGCGCCAGACCAAGCGGGTACGGGTGTTGGCAAAGCCCGCCAAGGCCTCCCGCATGGCCCAAAGCTCCTCTTCCGAGGAAGGGTACAGGTAAAAGCCGGAGGTATGGCGCAGGCTTCCTTTGCTTAGGGCAAAGCCTAGAAGGTCCAGCTCCTGGGGCCTCAGGTCCTCCGAGGGTTGGTAGGGCAGGTACCGGGGTAGGGCGATGGAGTCCCCCGGACGGAGCTCCCCTAGGTCCCGCCAACCCTCGGGGGTGTAGAGGGGGTGGTTGGCCGTGGCCTCCAGAACCCTTCCCGTGGAGGTGCGCAAGCGGTAAACCCTGGCCCGGCCGCTGGGAAAGGCGGCCAGCACCCGTCTTGGCACCAGGCGCAAGGTATCCTCGTCCAGGGAAACCACCAGGATTCCCTGGGCCTCACCCCGGACGATGGCCTCAATGGGCACCCGCTTCCCCGTGCGGTAGTCCACCACCCGGGTTCTCCCGGGAAGGCATTTGTTAAAGCCGTAGTTGGCGAAGGCCTCCAGCATGTCAAAAAGCCGGTTAGCCTCCTCCTCGGGGACGCCCCGTTCCTTGGCCCCCCGCACGAAGCGCTCCCGGTGCCTTTGCATCTCCTCCACCTTCTTCTTGCCCATGGCCCGGCGGAGGAGGTCCGCCTCCCCCAGGGAGTAGCCGGCCACCTGGGAGGCGATCTGCATGATCTGCTCCTGG
>NZ_CALLUR010000046.1:0-6011 GCF_938010445.1 uncultured Thermus sp. | reverse complement strand
TCCTGGGAGAGTAGGTCGGTGCGGGGGATTTTTGCTACGCGGGAGTAGCTCAGTTGGTAGAGCACGACCTTGCCAAGGTCGGGGTCGCGGGTTCAAGTCCCGTCTCCCGCTCCAACACAAACCCCAGGCTTATGCCTGGGGGTTTGTTTTTTTATCCCTTGCCCTCTAGCCCGGGGCGTAGTATGGTGGCCCAAAGGGGGAAAGGGCATGAAGCTACTGGACAACTACGGGCGTGTTATCAAAGACCTTCGTATCTCCGTTACCCCCCGGTGCAACCTGCACTGCCTTTACTGCCATCCCTTAGGCCTCGAGATGGCCGAGCCCCCGGGAACCCTCACCGTGGAGGAGGTGGACCATTTCCTCGAGGCCGCCTCCCTTCTAGGCCTCTCCGCCGTGCGCTTTACGGGCGGGGAACCTTTGGTGCGCAAGGAGCTTCCCCAGATGATTGAACGAGCCCGGAGCAAGGAGACCATTGAGGATGTGGCCATCACCACCAACGGCCTCCTCTTTGCCAAGCGGGGCAAGGAGTTGGTGGCAGCAGGCCTAAACCGGGT
Source organism: uncultured Thermus sp. (assembly GCF_938010445.1). NCBI lineage: Bacteria > Thermotogati > Deinococcota > Deinococci > Thermales > Thermaceae > Thermus > uncultured Thermus sp. The sequence continues at coordinate 5,457 of NZ_CALLUR010000046.1, read as the reverse complement.
GAACATCTCCTTGGATGCCATTACCCCCGAGGTCTTTACCCGCATCACCCGGGGAGGAAAGGTGGAGCGGGTGTTGCAGGCCATAGAGACTGCCCTAGAACTTGGGCTTCACCCGGTGAAGCTGAACGCCGTGGTCATCCGGGGAATGAACGAGGAAGAGGTGGTGCCTTTGGCCCGGCTCTCCCTGGACCGCCCCCTGCACATGCGCTACATAGAGTACATGCACCTGGACAACTCCGACCCCGAGGAGTACCGCCGCCGCTTCGTGTCGGGGAAGGAGATCCGGGCACGGATAGAAGAAGTCTTTGGTCCCCTGGAACCCGTCCCCCACGACCCCACCTCCCCAGCCCGGGTCTACCGGATCCCGGGGGCCCAGGGCACCTTGGGCTTCATCAACCCCGTCACCGAGCCCTTTTGCTCCAACTGCTCCCGGCTTCGCCTCACCTCCGACAAAAAGCTAAGGCCCTGCCTCCTTACCGATTTGGAGATGGATATCTCCTGGGCCTTCGCCGCCGAGGAGCCGGTGGAGGCCTTGGTGGATGCCATTCTGATCGCCACCAACCGCAAGCCCGCCTTCGGCAACACCCTCCCCACCTTGAGGAAGCGGGTCATGCTGGGGATCGGCGGATAGCCTGCAAGGTGGCAAGGATTACCAAAAGCGCCCCCACAACCCCTAACAGCCCTAACCGCTCACCCAGGAGGATAAAAGCAAAAAGGGTAGCCCAGACGGGTTCCAGGGTGTAGAGGATGGCCGCCTGGGGGGCGGGCACGTACTTCTGTCCCCAGGTTTGCAGCCAGGTGGTGAGGGCCGTGGCCACCATCCCCAGGTAGAAGACCGCCCCCCAGGGTACCCCTTCCCACCGCACCCCTTCCCAAAGGGCCCAGGGCAGGGCCAGGAAGGCCGTGCCCAAGACCTGCACCGCGGTGAGGGGGAGGGAGGGAAAGGTTTTGGCGTGCACCTCGAGGCGCACGATGTAAAGGGCGTAGGTGAGGGCGGTGAGAAGGGTCCAAAGGTCCCCCACGTTCAGAGGAGGCTGCCGGGGATCGTAGGAAAGGAAACCTACCCCCAAAAAGGCTAAAAGGGCGGCCACCCAGACCCCTCCCAGCCTGCGGCCCACCAGTCCCAGGATCAAAGGCACCAGTACCACGTTGAGGGCCGTAATAAAGGCGCTTCGGCTCGCCGAGGTATACAGGAGGCCGACCGCCTGCGAGGCATAGCCCAAAAGAAGCCAGAAGGCCAGCTCCATCCCCGGTCCCCAAATCCCCTTGGGCAGCCGGAAGGCCCAGGGCAGGAAGAAGAGGCTCGCCAGAAGAAAACGGAGAAAGACCAAAAGGCTTGGGGCCATCTCCCCCACCGCCCCTTTCACCACCACAAAGGTGGTGCCCCAAAGGAGGGTGAGGAGGTTGAGGGCAAAAAGGCCCAGGGCGTAGCCGCGCATGGCCTAAAGTGTATAGCATGGTGCCCTCCCCCCAGGAAGTGAAGGATGCCCTTCAGGAAAGGCTCTTAGGCCACCTGGCCCATTCCGATCCCGGTTACCAGGCCCTTCTTCAGGAGTACCCATCCCGGGGAGGCAAGAGGCTCCGGGGCCTTTTGGTGGTCTATGCGGGGCTGGCCCACGGGGCTTCCCTCGAGGCCAGCCTTTGGGCAGGGGCTGCTTTGGAACTTTTCCAGAACTGGGTGCTTATCCACGACGACATAGAAGACGGCTCCGAGGAACGCCGGGGCAGACCCGCCCTGCACCGCCTCTACCCCATGCCCCTGGCCTTGAACGCGGGGGATGCCCTGCACGGGGAGATGTGGGGGCTTCTGGTGCAGGGCCTCGAGGCCGGCATTCTGCCCCCTCCGGTTCTGGCCGAGTTCCACCAGGTGGTGCGCCGCACCGCCTACGGCCAGCACCTGGACCTCCTCTGGACCCTTTCCGGCCGCCTGGACCTCTCCCCCGGGGACTACTTCCGCATGGTGGCCCACAAGGCCGCCTACTACACCGCGGTGGCCCCGTTGCGGCTGGGGGCCCTGCTGGCCGGGCAAACCCCTCCCTCCCTCTACGAGGAAGCCGGGTTGAAGCTGGGCATCGCCTTCCAGATCATGGACGATGTCCTCAACCTGGAGGGGGACGAGGCCTACGGCAAGGAGCTGGCCGGGGACCTCTACGAGGGCAAGCGCACCTTGATCCTAATCCGCTACCTCCAGGAAGCGCCTCCCGAGGAACGCACCCGGGCCGAGGCCCTCTTGCGCCTCCCCCGGGAGGCCAAGCCCGAGGCCGAGGTGCGGTGGCTCTGGGAACGGCTTTTGGCCTCGGGGGCGGTGGCCTGGGCCAAGGAGGAGGCCAAGAGGCTAGCGCACAAGGCCCTGGATGCCCTTATCCCCCACCTGGAGCAACTACCCGGACGGGATGCCGCCTCCCACCTGCAAGCCCTCCTCACCGCCTTGGTGGAACGCAGGGCATAATAGGGCCATGCAGGGCGTGCGCTTTAAGGTCATCACCGCCAACGACCCCGACATCCTCCAGGAAAGGCTCAACCGCTTTGTTGAAGACCTTCCGGAGGACGTGGTCCTGGTGGAGGTCAAGTTTTCCGTAGCCGATGGACCCTCTCCCCTATTCGCCGCCTTGGTCCACTACAAGGAAGTAGAGGCGTGGAGGGAGTAGGAGGGTTTCTCTTCTTTCTGGCCTTGAAGGGGGAGGCCAGGCGGGAAGAGGTGCGGGCCCGCTTTCCTAGGCTGGTTCCCCTGCTCAGGGCCCTGGGCGAAGGGGTGGAGGCCCACGGGGAGACCTTTCGTCTGGCAAAACCCCTCCGGCTTTCCTGGTTTGCCCCCCTGTTCCAAGCCCATTACTCCCCCCTTCTGCCGGAAGCAGAGCGGGGTTTGGCCTTGGAGCGGCTCCTCGAGGCCGCCCACCTCTCCGCCCAGGAGGGCGAACCCCTGGTGGAAGGGGATGGCCTTCTAAGGGCCGCCCGAGCCTTCCAGGAAGGGAGCCAGAGCCTCCTAAGGGGGGCCTACCGGGAAGCCCTCCACCACTATGGGAGGGGCCTGGGGCTTCTGGAAAGGGAAAACCTTCCCTTCCCCGCCACCGCCTTGGCCCTCCTGGCCCTGGCCCAGGAGGGATTCCGCCCAGGGGGCAAGGGGCGGGAAACCGCCAGGAAGGCCCTGGAAAGGGCCAGAACCGCCTTCGCCCGGGAAATGGCCCAAAAGGCCCTGGCCCAAACCACAAAGGAAGAGGAGAAGGAGGCCTAGAATGGGGGGCATGGGGCTTAAGCGGGTGTACCTGGCCCGGCCCAGGGGTTTCTGCGCCGGGGTGGTCATGGCCATCCAGACGGTGGAGCGCTGGGCCGAGACCCTGAAGGAAGCGGGGGAGCTGGTGGTCTACCACGAGATCGTCCACAACCGCACCGTGGTGGAACGCCTTAAGGCCAAGGGGGTGCACTTCGTGGAAAACCTCGCCGACATAGAACGGCTTCGCCAAGAAAGACCCTTGGCCGGAACCCTGGTCTTCTCCGCCCACGGCCACCCCCCCGCGGTGCGCAAAAAGGCGGCGGAGATGGGTTTCCATATCCTGGACGCCACCTGCCCCTTGGTCACCAAGGTGCACACCGAGGCCAGGCGCTACGCCCGGGAAGGCTACTGGATCCTCCTGGTGGGGGATTCCGCCGACCATCAGGAGGTGAAGGGCACCTATGGGGAAGCCCCGGAGAGGACCATCCTGGTGGCGGTGCACACCCACGTGGGCAAGGACCCCCGCTTGGCTGATCCCCGCACCGTGGAGGTACCTGACCCCGAGCGGGTGGTGGTCCTCACCCAGACCACCCTGAGCGTGGAGGACACCCTTAAGACCATAGAAATCCTAAAAAAGCGCTTCCCCAGACTGGTGGTCCCCGCCAGAAAAGACCTCTGCTACGCCACCCAGAACCGCCAGGAGGCGGTCCGGCGCATTGCCCCCCATGTGGATCTCTTCCTGGTGCTCACCAGCCCCCACTCCTCCAACGGCATGCGCCTTTTGGAACTGGCCCAAAGCCTCACCGGCAGGGCCTACCGCCTGGAAAGCGCCCGGGATCTCCGGGAGGAATGGCTTCAGGGTGCCGATAGCCTGGGGATCACCTCCGCCGCCAGCACCCCTGAGGACCTGGTGCAGGAGCTGGTGGCACTCCTTAGGGAGCGGAACCCGGGCCTCGAGGTGATCGAGGAAGGCGAGGAGGAGGGCATCGTCTTCCGCGAACCCAGGCCCCTGTCCCCGGAGGAGGTCTTAAGGGGTGTCTGACCACCGCCTCTCCGTGGCCCCCATGGTGGACCGGACGGACCGGCACTTCCGCTACCTGGTTCGCCAGATAAGCCGCAGGGTGCGGCTCTACACGGAAATGACCGTGGACCAGGCGGTGCTCCGGGGAAAGGCCGAGCGGCTTCTCGCCTTCCACCCAGCGGAGCACCCCATCGCCTTGCAGCTTGCGGGCTCGGACCCCCAGAGCCTGGCGAAGGCGGCGCAAATAGGCCAGGCCTGGGGGTACGACGAGGTGAACCTGAACCTGGGCTGCCCCTCGGAGAAGGCCCAAGAGGGAGGGTTTGGCGCCTGCCTCCTCCTGGACCCCCTGCGGGTGGCCGAGATCCTCAGGGCCATGGTGGAGGCGGTGGCCATCCCCGTCACGGTGAAGCTCCGCCTGGGGGTGGAGGGGGAGCGCTATCCCCTCCTGGCCCGTTGGGTGGAACGCTATGCGGAAACGGGGGTAAGGGTGTTCATCGTCCATGCCCGTAGCGCCTTGCTGGGGCTCTCCCCCCGGAAGAACCGGCAGGTTCCCCCCTTGCGCCACGACTGGGTCCACCGGCTCAAGGAGGATTTCCCCCACCTCACCTTCGTCCTGAACGGGGGGGTGCGCACCCTGGAGGAAGCCCTTCCCCATCTGGGCAAGGTGGATGGGGTGATGATGGGGCGGGCGGTCTACGAGGACCCCTTTGTGCTTCAGGAAGCGGACCGAAAGGTATACGGCCTGGACCACAGGCCCAGCCGCCTGGGCGTGGCGCAAGGCATGCGGGCCTATCTGGCGGAGGAGGTGGAAAAGGGCACCCCCCCTTGGGCGGTGCTGAGGCACCTGCTGAACCTCTTCCGGGGGCAGCCAGGGGGAAGGCTTTGGCGGCGCCTCCTGTCGGAAGGGCGTTCCCTGGAAGCCCTGGACCAAGCCCTAAGGCTTCTTCAGGAGAAAATAGGCCAGGAGGGTGAGCAGGAAAACCCAAACCCAAAGGGGAATGCGGCGGTGAAGCGGGCGGGGCTGGGGCTTTCCCGTCACGGGATCTAGGGGGCCAGGCGGGCGCATCTTGAGCCGGGTGGCCCGCTTCATGTGGGCCACCATCCTGTCCAGGTCTCCCTTTTTCTTGTAAAGGGCCGCCAGGTTCTCATGAACCAAGGGATCCTCCGGGGCCAGCTTCAAGGCCCGCTGGTAAAGGTCCAAAGCCGCCTCCAGTTCCCCCCGTTC
>NZ_CALLUR010000045.1:0-5619 GCF_938010445.1 uncultured Thermus sp. | reverse complement strand
CTTGGGCAAGCGGGCGGAAGGGGATCCCGTGCTGTTTAAGAGCGTGGGCCACGCCCTTTTTGACCTGGCCGCGGTGCGCCACCTCCTGGGCTTGGACTAGAGGCGAACCACGATCTTTCCGGTATGCCCCCGGTCTATAAGGGCCTGGAAGGCGGCCTCAGCCTCGAGGAAAGGGAAAACCGCCCCCACCACCGGCTTGAGCTCACGGCCCAACCGGGGCAGGAGAAACCCCAAGGCTTCCTGCACCAAGGCCTGTTGCCTGAGGAGGGGAGCCAGCCAAAAGCCCGTGACTGTAAGGTTTCGGCGCATGAGGCGCAGGGGATTCAGGGAAGCGGCCTCCCCCTCTACGGCCCCGATATAGACCAGCCTTCCTCCCGGGTTCAGAAGGACCAGGCTTTCCTCTAGAAGGTTGCCGCGCACCTCCAGAAGGATGTCCACCCCGCCGAAGGCCTTGGCCTTTTCCGGAAGCTCCCCATAGGTGGCGGTGGCCTCGGCGCCTAGGGTTTGGGGGAGGGCCAGCTTCTCGGGCCTCGAGGCGGCGGCCAGCACCCGCAAGCCCATGGCCTTGGCCACCTGCACGGCGGCGGTTCCCAAGGCCCCTGCCGCTGCCTGCACCAGGACCTTTTCCCCGGGCTTGGCCCCCGCCTGCCGCAGGGCTAAATAGGCGGTGAGGAAAGAAACCGGGTAAGCGGCGGCTTCCTCAGGGGAAAGCCCCTCTGGCACGGGGAGAAGGGCCTCCCTGGGCACAGCTATCCGCTCTGCTAGAGCCCCATGCCCCATTAAAGCGGCAAAGCGCTGGCCTGCCACCCGACCTACGGCCTCCATACCGGGCACGAAGGGTGGGTGGACGCGGGTGAGGTACCCACCAAGGCGCATAAGGTGGTCGGCAAAATTCAGGCCCACCGCCTCCACCTCCAACACCACTTCTCCCGGGCCCGGTGTGGGGTCGGGAAGCTCTTTAAGGACCAATGGACCACGCAAGCGTTCTTGCACCCAGGCGCGCATGGGGGGAGCTTACCCCTTTACGGAACCAGCTAGAAGGCCCCGCAGGAAGTACCGGCCCAGGAAGATATAGACGAAGAGGGTAGGTAGGGCAGCCAGGATAGCCCCGGCCATGGGCAGATTCCATTTCACGGCTTCACCCCCTGCCAGCTGGGCCAGGGCCACAGTGATGGGCTGGCTTTCCGGCCGGGTTAGGGTCACGGCGAAGAGGAACTCGTTCCAGATCTGTGTGAACTGCCAGATGGCCACCACTACGAAGGCGGGAGCGGAAAGAGGTAGGATCACGTGCCGAAAGATACCGAAGAATCCCGCTCCGTCTATGCGGGCTGCCTCTACCAGCTCATCCGGGATTTCGCTGTAGTAGTTCTTGAAGATCAGGGTGACGATGGGAATTCCGTAGACCACGTGTACCAGGATGAGGCCCCAGAGGGTGCCATAGAGGCCTATGGCCTTCACGAACTGGAAGAGGGGGATCAGGATGCTTTGGTAAGGGATGAACATGCCGAAGAGCATGAGGGCAAAGAGGAGGTTAGATCCCCTGAAGGGCCATTTGGCCAGGACGTAACCGTTGAGCGCTCCCACTACAGCAGAGAGAACGGTGGCAGAAAGGGCCAGGATCACGCTGTTTTGGAACTTGGGGCGGAAGGCCTCCCAGGCCACCCTGAAGCTTTCCCAGTATACGGGATTGGGCCAATGCCAGACCGTGTCCAGGGTGATTCTGGCAGGCTCCTTTAAGGCGGTGAGGATCACCAGGTAGACGGGAAGGAGAAAGAAGAGGGTGGCAAGGAGGAGAAAGGTGTATAGAAGAATCCGGCCCATCAGCGCCTGACCTCCTTCCTCAGCTGGCTCGCCAGGTAGGGGATGACCACCATGGCCACCAAAAGCAATAGGAGTATGCCGATGGCAGCACCCTTGGCAAACTGGTTGCCTCGGAAGGCCAAAAGGTACATGTAGATGGCTGGCACGTCGGTGGGAGCATAGTCTAGCCCAGCCATAGCGAAGATAAGGTCAAAGATCTTCAAGGCAATGTGGCCTAGGACGATCAGGGCGGAAAGTGTGATGGGGGCGAGGAGGGGAAAAATAACGTACCGATAGGTCTGCCACTCGCTGGCCCCATCCACCTTGGCGGCCTCCAAAATTTCCACGGGGATGCCCCTCAGGCCCGCCAGGTAAAGGGCCATGGTGTAGCCCGACATCTGCCACACCGCTGCCAGGATCACGCCCACCAAGGCCAGGCTGAAGCCGTGGGGCTCGGCGTAGGGAAGAAGGCGGATGTTCCGACCCAGGGTTAGGGCCCAAAGGAGAAGCAGCCCACTGGATAGGAGACTCCAGAAAAGACGCTTCCTTTCGCCTCCGCGGTGGGCTTGCCAGGCAAGGTACAGAAGGGTTAGACCCACGGCCAAGGCTGTGTAGAAAGGGAGTTGATTCCAGTCGAAGACCAGCACCTGTTGCCTTGTGGTGAGCCAGGGAAAGTTGAAGGGGGGAAAGCCAAAGAGAGTGGGTAAAACGTTGACCCCACCTTGGGGTTGCAGAAGCCAACGCCAGATGGTGCCTGTTACCACGAAGGAGAGGGCCATGGGAAAAAGAAAAACAGTGCGAAAAAAGCCTTCCCCCTTAGGGCCTCGGTCTAGGGCTATGGCCAATAGAAGGCCCAGGCCCAGGGTTCCCGCCATGAAGAAGAGGGTAAAGAAGATCAAGTTGACCACGCTCTGGCGGAACCGCACGTCCACAAAGCCGCTAAAGAGCTCGCGGTAGTTCTCCAGGCCCACGAACTGGAGCTCAGGTCTCAGGGCCAAAGCTTGAGTGGGGTTCTTACCCCAGTCGCTGAAGGAAACCCAAAGGTTTTGCCCGATGAAGCCGTAGACAAAGATGCCCACCGCCACCAAGGAGGGAAGGAGGACCAGAAAGGCCGTGATCCGGTCGCGCATGCTACCTCCGGGAAAAGCCCGTGGGGGCTAAAGCCCCCACGGGCCGAGAGGCGTTACCGGCCCAAGCCTACCTGGTTGGCGATGGCCTGGGCGGCGTTGGCTGCCGCTTGCGGGTTCTTGCTCTGCAAGAAGATCTCCATCACCGTGCCGAACTGGCTCATGAAGCTTTCGGGTGCCACGGCTCCGTGCACCAAGGAGCCCACGATGCGATTGGACTGCCAGTCCTTCATGGCCGACTGACCATAGGCGTTGTATTTGGCAGGGTCAGAGTCCAACCGGGCGGCGATGGAGCCTTTTAAGGGGTTAAAGGTGTCTTGACCTTCCTTGGAGCCCACCAGCTTGAGCCAGTTGATGGCGTTCTGCCGGTTCTTGGCTCCCTTGGGCAGGCCGAAAGAATCGGAGAGCATCATGAAAACCCCGGAGGTGCCTGGAGAGGGTGCCCAGGCGAAGTCGGTGCCGGGCTTGAGCTTAAGGGTGGTGCTCATGTAGCCAGCGGCCCAGTCGCCCATGATGTTGAAAGCAGCTTTACCCTGGACTACCCGGTCCACCGCCTGCTGCCAGGACAGGCCTGCGGCGTCCTTGTTGGCGCAATCCAGCACCTTGCCGAAGGTGTCCCAGACCGCCACCGCCTTGGGGTCGGTGAACTTGAGCTTGCCGTTCCAGAGGTTGGCCCAGCCGTCAGCCCCCAGGGTGGCCAGGGCTACGCTTTCCCAGAGGTGTTGTTGGGTCCAGTTCTCCCCTAAGGCTAAGGGCGCCTCGAGACCCTTACGCTTTAAGGTCTGGCAGGTGGCGAGAAAATCCGCCCAGGTCTTGGGTGGTGTCACCCCCCATTCCCGGAGCTTGGCGGGAATGTACCACATGACGTTGGAACGATGGATGTTGACGGGCACGCTCCAGATACCCCCCTTGTAAGAGAGGAGGTCGATAAGGCCCTTGGGGAAGGCTTGGAGCCAGCCCTCCTGCCGGAATAGGCTGGTGAGGTCCTCCATGCGGTCTGCCACCACCCAGGTGCCGATGAGCTCCTGCCCCGCGTGCACCTGGAAGGTGTCGGGTGGATCCCCACCCAGCATGCGGGTTTTCAGTACCGCCTTGGCGTTGACCCCAGCTCCTCCCGTCACCGTGGCGTTGATGACCTCCACGCCGGGATACTTTTGCTTGTAAAGCCGGATGAGGGCCTCGAGGGCTGGTCCCTCATCCCCTGCCCACCAGGAAAAGATCTCCAGCTTGCCCGTCTGGGCCAGGGCGCTAAACCCCAGGGCCACGCCGATCGCTAAAAGCCACTTCCTCATACCTACCTCCATTGCGACGTGGGCTTTCCGCCCACAGGCCGCCCAGCTCAAAAAACTTGACCAAAAAGAGACTGGCCCCACCCACGGCCGGGGCCAGGTGTCCGTAGACGGAAGGTTGCACGGGTAAGGAGCGGTGGGCCTCCAAAAAGGCGTGGGCCTCCAAGGACTGGCGCATGGGGTGTTCCAGATGGGTGAAGAGCTCGGCTGCCTTGCCTCCCACCACCACCCGACCCGGGTCGTAGGCTACCGCCAGGTTGGCGAGGAACCGCCCTAAGACCTCGCCCAGATGGTGGATGGCCTCGAGGGCCAAATCCTCCCCTTGCTCGGCCAGGTGGAGGAGGGCCTCCAGAACTTCGGCCTTGCCTCCAAGGGCCCGGTAATGCTCCAGAAGTGTTCCGAGGCCGAGCTCAGTTTCCAGGCACCCTATCCGGCCGCAGGCGCAGGTTTTATTCCCCTGGCCGAGCCAATGTCCAAGTTCCCCAGCAGCCCCGCTGGCTCCGCGCAAAACCCGGCTTTCCGATACCACCCCAACCCCCAGGCCCGTGCTGAGCACCAGATAGGCTAAGTTTGCCTCCCCGTGGAAGAAGACCTCGGACAAAGCCGAGGCCTTGGCATCGTTTTCCAGGGCCGTGGGCAAGGGGAAATCGGCAAGCAGGGGCCGGAGGTTCAGGTTTCTCCAGCCCAGGTTAGGAGCTAACAAGAGGCGGTCTTCCACCACCACCCCGGGCAGGGTGATCCCTAAGCCCAAGGGTCCGGGCACGTGGGGAAGTATCTCCCGTAAAAGTTTTTCCAAACGCTCCTTGGGCCCGGCCTCCCGAAGATGGCCCCATTCCTTGGCCCACAGGACCTCCCCCCGCCAGTCCAGGGCCAAAAGGACCGTTCCCTCCACCCCTAGCTCCGCCCCTAGGGCGAAGCGGGCACCGGGGCGCAGGTGGAGCAAGGTGCCGGGTCGGCCCACAGGGGGAGAGGTAAAGGCCCCTTCCTCCAAGAGGCCTTCTTGCAGGAGTTCGTCCACCAGGCGGCTTACGGCACTTTTGGCCAGGCCGGTAAGCCGGGAAAGATCCGCACGGGTAAGGGGGCCCCCCCTGAGGTGGGCCAGGATGGCCCGTCGGTTTAGCCTGCGTATTTCCTGTGTATCCCCCTTGCGCATCCGTTCCCCTCCGCCCCCGCCTTTAGTTCGTTCTTGGGACTAAGTAAATCACCGGGTACCAAGTCTGTCAAGGCCTTGCCTTTTCATCCCCTAAGCTTTAGGCTGGCGATAGGGCCCGCTAGGGCCTTAAAGCCAGGTCCGTTGCCCTGGTGCCTGGGCGCGTAGTCCAGGCTTAAAGTGGGGAAGTCCGGTGCAAGTCCGGCGCTGTCCCGCAACGGTAACCGGTCCTCCTACGTGCCTGTCTATGTAG